>NZ_JACDCU010000041.1 GCF_013817365.1 Methylibium sp.
ATTTCCGGGCAGATCGATTTCGTGCTGGACCCCGCCCCGCAGGACGTGCCGCGGCTGCGCCGCACCGAGGGCGTCAAGGTCATCGACGGCCCGGAGAACCGTGTGCTCTTCATCGGCATGGACCAGGCGCGCGACAAGCTTCTCTACGGCCGCGTGCCGGGTGATCGCAACCCGTTCAAGGATCTGCGCGTTCGCCGCGCTCTCTATCACGCCATCGATATCGAGACGCTGAAGACCAAGCTGATGCGCGGCCAGTCGCTGCCCACCGGCGGCATCACGCCCTCGCCGCTGGGCGCCTACAACGATCCCGATCTCGAGCGGCGCCTGCCCTACGACCTGAAAGCGGCGCGCCAGTTGATGAGCGCCGCCGGCTATGCCGAGGGCTTCGCGGTCACGCTCGACTGCCCGAACAACCGCTACATCAACGACGAGGAAATCTGCCTGGCGCTGGCGGCGATGTGGGCGCAGATCAAGGTGAAGCTCGCGGTCAACGCGATGCCGCGCAGCACTTACTTTCCCAAGCTGCAGCGTGGCGATACCTCGATGTACCTGCTGGGCTGGGGCGGCTCGATCACCGATGCAGAAACTACGCTCACGCCGATCCTGCGCAGCCGCGGCGAAGCCGGCGCCGGCACGTGGAACTTCGGCGGCGTGCAGAACGAAAAGCTCGATGCGCTCATCAAAGCCTCCAGCCGCGAGCCCGACGCCGCCAAGCGCGAGGCGCTCGTCAAGGCCGCGCTGCAGGAGCACAAGGAGCAGGTGCACCACATTCCGCTGCACCGGCAGATCATTCCGTGGGCCGCACGCAGCAACGTGACGGTCGTGCATCGTGCCGACAACTGGCTCGAGTGGCAGTGGATCAGTGTGAAGTGACCTGAGCGCCCGGTGCGCTGCCCGCGCGGGAGCAGCGCTCAGCGCGTCGCGCGGCGCCTCACGCAGTCGATGTAGGCCTCGCCGTCGGGCGGCAGGCCGCTGCGCTGCGAAGCCCAGAGCATCTCGCCCAGGCACTCCATCAGCTCGTGCTGCGCTTCGTGCGCCGAACCCCGCTTCGCCGCCAGCAGCGCGAACGCCTGCTTGATGCCGACCGGCTGATCGACGCTCAACTGCTCGGTGATCGACAGGTGCATCGACAGATGCAGGAAGGGGTTGCTGCGGCCTTCCTCCACCGTGTAGCTCGCGGACAGCGCCGCGTCGGCGTCGGTCAGGTCGGCGTGGTACTCCGGATGCTCGGCGATCCAGTCGGCGGCGATCGCCTCCATCGGCGTAAGCGGCTCGCCCCCGAGCTGCTTGCGGTAGGCGGTGCAGAAGAAAAGTCGGACGTCGTTTTGAGAGGGAGAAAACATTCGAGGATTGTCGCGGCGACCTCCGAAGCCGCCGTCTGGACGGCTTATCCGGGCCGATGCCGTTGTAATTATGAATTTTGTCGGCTAGCCTTCAGAGGCGCTCTTCCCCGACTGCCGACAGATCCGCAATGGCCGACCTCAGCGATTTCACCGCCCTGACCGACGCAATCCGTCCCGTCTCGCTGCACGAGGAAGTGGCTTCGCGACTGCGGGCGATGATCTTCGAGCGCCAGCTGGCGCCCGGGCAATGGGTTGATGAGCAGGCGCTGGCGCGCGACTGGGCCATCAGCCGCACGCCGGTGCGCGAGGCGCTGAAGGTGCTGGTCTCCGAAGGTCTGGTCACGCTCGAGCCGCGCCGCGGCTGCCGGGTCACCGAGGTGTCGGAAGACGATGCCGAGCGACTCTTCCCCGTCATGGCGCTGCTCGAAGGCCGCTGCGCCTTCGAGGCGGCGCAGCGCGCGAGCGATGCCGAACTTACCGAGCTGTCCCGGCTGCACGATGCGCTGGAGCGCCACGCCGCTGCCGGCGACGGCGACGGCTACTACCGCGCCAACCACGTGTTTCACAGCCGCGTGCAGGCCGTCGCCGCCAATCCCTGGCTGAGCCGCAGCACGGAGCAGCTGCGCGTGTTCATGCGCCTGCTGCGCGGGCGCCAGCTGCGGCGGCCGGGGCGCATGGCGGCGTCCATCGTCGAGCACCGCGAACTGATCGACGCACTCACGGCCCGCGATGCGCCGCGCGCCGCGCGCGTGATGCACGATCACCTGATGGCCCAACTGGCGGCGCTGCAGGCGCTGCGTGCCCGGGAGCGCGGCGCCGCACCGGACGGTGTGAGCGAAGTCGAAGCCAAAGCCGAAGCCGATGTGAGCCCGCGCCCGCCGCGCCCCGCCCGTCGCCGGGCTACCTCCGGAGTTTGAGCATGTGGACGCTGCCAGCCCTCAACCTCGGCACCTTCCGTGCCGCCGGGCCTCTGTCGCGGCGCAAGCCGGCGTCGCCGGCCGATCCGAAGCGGCTCGACCGCATCCTGCGCGGCAGTCGCCGGCTGCTGTCCGAGCGCGGCGAAGCCAACAGTTTCGCGATCGCCGCCGAACTGCTGGCCGATCTGCAGGCATTGACGCCGGCGCAGCATCCGGCGTTCTTCGAGCTGTTGTCCGCGGAGTTCGGCCCTGATCCGCAAGCAGTGCTCGACGCCGCGCAGCGCTACGCCCGCGAGCCCGGCGCGGCGCAGTTGATCGATCTGGCCGCCAAGGTCGAGCCGCCGCGCCAGGAACTGCTGCGCCGCCTGAGCCGTGCGCCCGGCGGCACCGCGGCGATCGTCGCGCTGCGCCGTTCGCTGATCGCGGCGCTGAAGGCCAAGCCAGAGCTGGCCGCCGTGGAGTCCGACTTCCAGCACCTGCTGTCGTCCTGGTTCAACGCCGGCTTCCTGCAGATGCAGCGGGTGGATTGGGGCTCGAGCGCGGCTCTGCTCGAACGCATCATCGAGCACGAGGCGGTGCATGCGATCGACGGCTGGCGCGACCTGCGCCGCCGCCTGCAGCCCGACCGCCGCTGCTTCGCGTTTTTTCACCCGGCGCTGCCGGGCGAGCCGCTCATCTTCGTGGAGGTCGCGCTCGTGCCGGAGATGCCGGAAGCGATCGCGCCGCTGATCGACCCGGCGTCGGAGCCGGGGCCGCTGAGCGAGTTCAAGGTCGCGACCTTCTATTCGATCAGCAACTGCGAGCCGGGGCTGAAGGGCGTGTCGCTCGGCAACTTCCTCATCAAGCGCGTGGCCGAGCAGTTGAAGCAGGAGCTGCCGCAGCTCAAGAGCTTTTGCACGCTGTCGCCCATGCCCGGCTTCGCCGACTGGCTGAAGAAAAGCGGCCGCTGGGACGATCGCGGCGAGCTGCCTGCACGGCAGCTGCAGCGCCTGACCGAGGCCGATGCCGTGCTGCGCGCGGCCTTCGGCGCGGCGCTTGAGGGCTTGGGCGCCTTCGATCCGCGCACGGCCGCCGAGCCGCTTCGCGAGGCGATCGAACGGCTCGCCATGCACTACCTCGTGCACGAGTCGGTCACGCCGCGTGCCAACGCGGTGGCGAAGTTCCACCTGAACAACGGCGCCCGGTTGGAGCGGCTCAACTGGGCCGGCGACGTGGGCGCCAAGGGCCTGAAGCAATCGCTCGGCCTGATGGTCAATTACCTCTACAACCTCGACGAGGTCGAGGCGCAGCACGAGCGCTTCGTCCACGGCGAGGTCGTCAGTTCGCGCCGCCTGGCGCGCAAGCTCTAGCCGCCCGGCCGGAGACTCCCCAGCAAGAAGACCGACAGGAGACAACGCATGAAGACCTTTTCCCCGAACGGACGCCGCCAGGCGCTCCACGCAGCGCTGGCCCTCGCGGCCGGCTTGGCCGCGCCCTGGGCCGCGGCGCAGTCCTGGCCAACGAAGCCGGTGACGATCGTCGTGCCGTTCCCCGCCGGCGGCGGCACCGACGCCTTCGCGCGTCCGCTCACTGCCGTTCTCACCAAGGAGCTCGGCCGCCAGTTCATCATCGACAACAAGGGCGGCGCCGGCGGAACCCTCGGCGCGAGCCTTGCCGCCAAGGCCGCGCCCGACGGCTACACCTTCTTCATGGGCGCGGTGCACCACACCATCGCCCCGTCGATGTACCCGAACCTCGACTACGACCTGCAGGCCGATTTCATTCCCATCGCGCTGGTTTCGAGCGTGCCGCAGGTGATCGTGGTCCATCCGGGCAAGGTCAAGGCCAACACGCTCGGCGAGTTCATCGCCTATGCCAAGGCCAACCCCGGCAAACTGAATTACGGCTCGGCCGGCAACGGCACCTCGCACCATCTGGCGGGCGAGCTGTTCAAGCTGCAGACCAAGACCTTCATCACCCACATTCCCTACCGCGGCGCCGGGCCGGCACTGCAGGACTTGATCGCCGGGCAGGTGGATGTCATGTTCGACGGGCTCGGTTCGTCGTCCGGGCACATCAAGGGTGGGCGCATCAAGCCGCTCGCCGTGGCAGCCGCGAAGCCGGCGCCGGGATTCCCCGACCTGCCCACCAGCGTGAGCGGCGGTCTGCCGACCTACGAGGTCTCGAGCTGGTACGCGCTTTGGGCCCCCAAGGGAACGCCGCCCGAAGTGGTCGAGCGCATGACCGCCGAGGTGACGAAGGCGCTGAACACGCCCGAGCTCAAGAAGATGTGGAACAACCTCGGATCCGAGACGCCCACCCTCACCGGCAAGGCCTTCGGAACCTTCGTCGATGCCGAGGTCAAGCGCTGGGCGGAGGTGGTCAAGGCATCGGGCGCGAAGCTTCAATGAGGCGCAGGCCTCGGCAACGGGGCGCAGCAAGGGCATGAGCGGCAGCATTCGCTTCGAGCGCGATGCGGGCGATGCGCGCATCGCCCGCATCCGGATCGCGCATCCGGGCAAGCTCGGCGCGATCAGCGTCGCGATGTGGCGCTCGCTGCGCGACATTGCGGCCTGCCTCGATGCCATGACGCCCGCCCTGCATGCGGTCATCGTGTGCGGCGAGGACGGTGATTTCGCCGCCGGTGCCGACATTGCGGAGTTCCCGGGCTTTCGCTTCGCACCCGACACGCTGCGCGACTATCACGAAGGTGTGATCGCGCCGGCGCTGCATGCGCTGCGGGCGACGGACGTGCCGCTCATCGCGCAGATCGAAGGCGCTTGCGTCGGGGGCGGGCTGGAAATCGCGGCCTGCTGCGATTTGCGCATCGGGCAGCCGGATGCCCGTCTCGGCGCACCGGTGGCCAAGCTGGGCTTTCCGATGGCGCCCGATGAGTTGGCCGTCGTGCTGGCCGCGTTCGGCCGTGCCGGCGCCGCGGAGTTGTTGCTCGAAGCCGGACTGCTCGACGCCGCCGGTGCCCTTCAGCGCGGGCTGCTGCACCGCTTGGCGGACGATGCCGCGGCGGAAGCCTGGGCCACGGCGCAGCGCGTCGCCCAGAATCCCGCGTCGGTGGCGCGCGCCAACAAGCGCACGCTGCGCCAGCTTCTCGCCGGCGGACCGACCGAGCCCGAACGCGCAGCGCACTTCGGCTATGCGGCGAGCGCCACCCACCGGGAAGGCGTGACGGCGTTTCTCGAGCGGCGTGCGCCCCTTTCCCGCGACGAATCGCAATGATCTCGAACGACAACCTCTTCGCTGCATTGCGGGCCGGCTTTCCGCAGGACCTGGACCGTACCGCCGTCGAAACCGACAACGGCTTGGCCTACACCTGGGGCGATCTCGAGCGCGGCAGCGCGATGATCGCCAACCTGCTCCTGTCGCTCGAGCTGCCCGCCGGCACACGCGTCGCGGCACACACCGACAAGTCGGTCGAGGCGCTGCTCCTGTACCTGGCGACCTTGCGCGCGGGCTTGGTCTATCTGCCGCTGAACAACGCCTATCGCAAGGAAGAGCTGCGCTATTTCATCGCCAACGCCGAACCGGGCGTGGTGGTGTGCGCGGGTCGCGACTTCGGGTGGATCAGCAAGCTGGCGTTTTCGCTCGGCGTGCAGCAGGTCTTCACGCTGAACGACGACCGCAGCGGCACCCTGCTCGAACGCGCCTCGCAGCACAGCGACCGGCACGAGATCGCCGTCAAGCGCAGCGACGAGCTGGCGGCGATCCTCTACACCTCGGGCACCACCGGGCGCAGCAAGGGCGCGATGCTGAGTCACGGCAACCTGCTGAGCAATGCGCGCACGCTAAAAAGTTACTGGGACTGGCAGCCGGACGACGTGCTGATCCATGCGCTGCCGATCTTCCATGTGCATGGCCTCTTCGTCGCCTCGCACGGCGCCTTGCTGGGCGGCAGCACGATCCTGTGGTGTGCAAAGTTCGAGCCGCGCGCGGTGCTGGAACGGCTGCAGCGCGCCACGGTCTTCATGGGCGTGCCGACGCTCTACGTTCGGTTGCTGCACGAGGGCGGTCTCACACGCGAGGCCTGTGCGCACATGCGGCTTTTCGTCTCCGGCTCGGCGCCGCTGCTGATCGAGACCTTTCGCGATTGGAAGGCACGCACGGGCCACACGATCCTAGAGCGCTACGGCATGAGCGAGACGGTGATGCTCACCTCCAACCCCGGCCGCGCCCAGGACGGCGAGCGCATCGGCGGCACCGTGGGCAAGCCGCTGCCGGACGTGCAGGTGCGCGTGGTCGGTGACGCCGAGGGCGCCTTGCCGGCCGGCGAGATCGGCCGGGTGGAGGTGTGCGGGCCGAATGTTTTCCTCGGCTACTGGCGCATGCCCGAGAAGACGGCTGAAGAGTTCACCGCCGACGGCTGGTTCAAGACTGGCGACGTCGGCCGGTTTTCAGACGACGGCTACCTGAGCATCGTCGGGCGCAGCAAGGACCTCATCATCAGCGGCGGCTACAACGTCTATCCGGCCGAGGTCGAAGGCTATCTGAACGAGTTGCCCGGCGTGGCCGAGTCGGCGGTGATCGGCGTGCCGCATCCCGATTTCGGCGAGGCGGTGGTCGCCATGGCGGTCGCCAAACCGAATGTCGCCCTCGACAGCGATGGACTGCTGGCCGGGCTCAAGGCCCGCATCGCCAACTTCAAGGTGCCCAAGCGGCTCTTCGTCGTGGCCGAGCTGCCGCGCAATGCGATGGGCAAGGTGCAGAAGAACCTGCTGCGCGACGAGCACGTTGCGTTGTTCGCAGAGCCAGCCTGAACCGGCGGCCTGTCACTGGCTGATCTGCCGACCCGCTTCGACCTGCGACTCGAAATAGCGCTGCCCGCTGAAGGCGATGGTGGCGATCAACACGGTCGAGCCGACCGTCAAGGCCGCCAGGACGCCCAGCACCGCGAGCCAGCCGCTGCTCGTTGCAGCCGCACCGGCGTTGAAGCGCGCGTTCCACCTCTCGTCGGGCATGAGGCCGTAGACGATGGCCGCCAGCATGCTGGCCGAGAGCACCAGCCCGAGCAGCGGAATCAAGGCCCAGGCCAGACGGTCGTCGTGGCCGAGTTCGAGCATGCGCCACACGCCGTAGGAGCCGAGCAGCGCCGGCGGCAGGTGCAGCCAGCCCCAGACGTCCTTCGGGCCGTGCAAGTAGAAGCGGTGCAGACCCAGGCTGCCGGCGACGAAGGCGAGCCAGGTGGCGAGCGTCTTCGATTTGGCCGCCCTCATGCAGCGGGTGCCGGCTGCGCGCCACCGCCGACCGGCGCGTGGTCGCCCAGTCCGAGCGCGCGCTGCAGGATCACCACGTCGAGCCAGCGGCCGAACTTCCAGCCGGCCGAGCGCATCGTGCCCACGTCGGTGAAGCCGAGCGAGCGGTGCACACCCACCGAGGCCGCGTTGGCGCTGTCGCCGATCACCGCGAACATCTGGCGTGCGCCGAGCGCTTCGCAGCGCGCGACCAGCTCGGCCAGCAGCAGCCGGCCGACGCCGCGACCTTGTGCTTCAGGCGAGAGGTAGATCGAATCCTCTAGCGCGAAACGGTAGGCCGGACGGGGCCGGAAATGAGTGGCGTAGGCGAAGCCGAGCACCGTGCCGGCCTGCTCGGCCACCAGCCACGGCAGCCCTTTGGCCAGCACGTCGTTGCGGCGGCGCGCCATTTCTTCCAGGCCCGGTGCAGCGAGCTCGAAGGTGCCGCTGCTGTGTTCGGTGTGCCAGCCGTAGATCGTGCCGATGGCCGGCAGGTCGGCGGCACGGCTGGGCCGCAACAGCAGGGTTTGGGGCAGGACGGGTTCGCTCATCAGCGGCAAGTTTATAATGCCCGGTTTCGGTGACGGCACCCCACTAACGTGGCGCCTGTTCGAAGAACCGACGTGCCAGCGCAAGCCGGCATCCCCAGATTCGCAAGCCCCGAGCCGTGATGTCCACAGGCGGGCGCAGTGGATTTCGCAAACTTGAAGGAAACATCATGGTCGTGATCCGACTTGCACGCGGCGGCTCCAAGAAGCGCCCCTTCTACAACATCGTTGCCGCGCCGGCGCGCAACCGCCGCGACGGCCGGTTCCTCGAGCGCGTGGGTTTCTACAACCCGGTCGCCTCGGGCGGCGAAGAGCCGCTGCGCGTGGTGTTCGACCGCGTCGACTACTGGGTCAGCCACGGCGCGCAAATGTCGCCCACCGTGGCCCGCCTGGTGCAGGACGCCAAGGCCAAGGTCGCGCCCGCCGCGGCCTGATCCACGAGCGACGACGGGTCGCCGCAACGTGGCTGCCGCCTCGCAGGACGACGCCGTCGTCTGGCCCGAGGACGCCATCGAGGTCGGGCGCATCGTCGATGCCTGGGGTTTGCAGGGCGGCATCAAGGTGGTGCCCTTCTCGAGCGATCCACAGGCGCTGTTCTCGTCGCGCCGATGGTTTCTGCGGCCGCCCGAAGCTAAGTTGCCTGGCCGGGACACGGGCGTCGTGCCGAGCCTGCTGCACATCACGCAGGCGCGCACTCAAGGCGACGTCATCGTCGCCAACGTACGTGACCTGGCGGACCGCACGGCGGCCGAAGCCTTGCGCGGCTGCCGGGTGTTCGTCCCGCGCGCGAGCTTTCCGAGCACGCAGCCCGACGAGTACTACTGGCACGATCTGATCGGTCTCGCCGTGGTCAATCGGGAAGGCGAGGCGCTCGGCACGGTGGCGGGTCTCCTCGACACCGGCGCGCACAGCGTTCTGCGCGTGGCGCCGGCTGCGAGCGACGCGGTCAGCGACGACGGCGAGCGGTTGATTCCCTTCGTTGCAGCCTACGTCGACGGCGTCGATCTGACCGAACGCCTGATCACGGTCGATTGGGGCCTCGATTACTGAGGCGCTGCGCATGCGCTTCGACGTCCTTACGTTGTTTCCGGAATGGTTCGCGCCCCTGCGAACCGTCGGCATCACACGGCGCGCCTTCGATGGCGGCGGTGTCGATCTGCTGCTATGGCCGCTGCGCGACTTCGCCGACGACGCCTATCGCCGGGTGGACGACCGCTGCTTCGGCGGCGGCCCCGGCATGGTGATGCTCGCCCCGCCGCTGGAGCGCGCGCTCGCTGCGGCGCGCAGCGCTCAGGTGGAAGCAGGCGCGTCGCGCACGCCGGTGCTGTTGTTCAGCCCGGCCGGAGCCCGGCTGACGCAAGCGCGCGTTGAAGCGCTGGCCGCCAGCCCGGGAGCGGTGCTGGTGTGCGGGCGCTACGAAGGCATCGATCAGCGCTTCATCGAGCGGCATGTCGATGAGGAGTTGAGCCTGGGTGATTTCGTGCTTTCCGGCGGTGAGATGGCGGCGTTGGCGCTGCTCGATGCCACCGCCCGGCTGCAGCCCGGCGTGTTGCGCGACCCCGAGTCGCATCGCCAGGACAGCTTTTCGGACGGCCTGCTCGACTGCCCCCATTACAGCCGACCCGAGCGCCTGGGCAGCGCTGCAGAGGATGCCGTGCCCTCGGTGCTGCTGTCAGGTCATCACGCCGAAATTGCGCGCTGGCGGCGCGAGCGCCAACTCGAACTCACCGCGCGGCGCCGGCCCGACTTGATCGAAGCGGCCCGCGCGCTTGGGCGCCTCGCGCCTGCGGACGAGCGCTACCTTCGTTCTCTGCCTCTATAATCTGCGGTTTTTCGATCCTCTGCCCGGCCCTGGCCACTTCGGCCCAGCGATGCGCGTGCACGATCACCAGGAGTGAACCCATGGACTTGATCCAAACCCTCGAGCAGGAAGAGATCGCTCGCCTGAACAAGACGATCCCGCCTTTCGCCCCCGGCGACACGGTGATCGTCAGCGTCAAGGTGGTCGAAGGCACGCGCAAGCGGCTGCAGGCCTACGAAGGCGTCGTGATCGCCAAGCGCAACCGCGGCCTCAACAGCGCGTTCATCGTGCGCAAGATCTCCAGCGGCGAAGGCGTCGAGCGCACGTTCCAGCTCTATAGCCCCCTTATCGCCGCGATCGAGGTCAAGCGCCGCGGCGATGTGCGCCGCGCCAAGCTCTATTACCTGCGCGAGCGCAGCGGCAAGTCGGCGCGCATCAAGGAAAAACTCGGCTGATGAAGCCGCCCGCGGGCACGAGCCCCGGGTCGCGCTTCAGCGCGAAGCAATTTTGGCGCGGCCCCGCGCAGCCGGCCGCATCGAATGCCGGCCTGCCTTCAGCCTGATCGACTCGCCACATCAACCGCTGCGCCGTCCCGGCCCGGCGGTTTTTTCATGTCCCGACTGCCCGTTTTCGATCCGGAAGAGCTCCCCGTGATTGCAGCGGTTGGCGATCTGCCGCCGGTGCCTGCCGAGCGGTTGACACCCGCTGCCTTGCGCGAGCGCTTCCGTGCGCCGCCGGCCTGGCAGCCCGAGCTGCTGGCCGATCGCCCGGGACTGCAGCGCACGCCGGCGCGGGCCTCGGTGCTCGTCGCCCTGGTGCTGCGCGATGAGCTCACCGTGCTGCTGACGCGCCGCACCGATCACCTGCGACACCACGCCGGGCAGATCAGCTTTCCCGGCGGTCGCGCCGAGCCGGGCGATGCCGACGCCCTCGCCACTGCACTCCGCGAGGCGCAGGAAGAAGTGGGGCTGGCGCCGGGCGAGGCCGAGGTGATCGGCCTGCTGCCGCAGTACACGACCGTCACGCAGTTCGTCGTCACGCCGGTGGTCGCGTTGGTCACGCCTGCCTTCACGCTGCGGCCCGACCCGGGCGAGGTCGACGAGGTGTTCGAGGTGCCGCTCGCCTTCCTGATGAACCCGGCGCACCACGAGCGCCGCGGCATCGAGATCGAGGGTGCGACCCGCGAGTTCTTCAGCATGCCGTGGTCGGGCGCGGACGCACTCGGCGCGTCGCGCCGCTACTTCATCTGGGGTGCGACCGCAGCCATGCTGCGCAACTTCTACCGCTTCCTTAGCGCCTGAGCGGCACGGCCGCAACGAGTGCGCGGCAAGTCGCTGGCTATCATCGACGCATGAGTTTTTTCGCGGTCTTGCTGGCCCTGGTGATCGAGCAATTGCGGCCGCTGCCGCGCCAGAACGGGGTTCACGAAGCGCTCGTTGCCTGGACGCGCTGGATCGGCCGCAACTTCGACGCCGGCCGCGATCATCATGCATGGGTCGTCTGGCTGATCAGCGCGTTGCTGCCGACGCTGGCCGTCGCTGCGATCTTCATCGCGCTGGTGCGTGTGAACCCGCTGCTCGGCTTCGGCTGGAACGTCGTGGTGCTCTACCTCACGCTCGGCTTTCGCCAGTTCAGCCACTACTACACCGACATCCGCGATGCGCTCGAGCGCCGCGACGAGGTGCAGGCGCGTTCACTGCTCGCTCAGTGGCGCCATCTCGACGCGAGCGACCTGCCACGCACCGAACTGCTGCGCCACGTGATCGAGCATTCGCTGCTCGCGGCGCACCGCCATGTGTTCGGCGTGTTCTTCTGGTTCGTTCTGCTGGGCTCGTTCGGGCTCGGTCCGGCCGGGGCGGTGCTTTATCGGCTGGCCGAGTTCGCCAGCCGCTTCTGGGCCTTTCGCAGCCACACCGTCGGCATGCCCACCAACGAGCGGCTGATGCAGCGCTCGCAGCAGATCTTCTCGCTGATGGACCACATGCCGGCTCGGCTCACCGCCTTCGGCTTCGCGGTCGTCGGCAACTTCGAAGAGGCGATCTCCTGCTGGCGTCGCGACGCCGCGCTGTGGCAGCACTCCAGCGACGGCGTGATCCTGGCTTCAGCCGCCGGTGCGGTCGGCGTTCGCCTGGGCGGCAGCGCCGCGCCGCCGCTGGCGGCAGACCTGTCCAAGGGCCTCACGGCCGGTGGCGGCGCAGACGAGATTCATTCGCTCGGTTCCACGCCCGGCGCTGCGCCGGAGTTCGGGCACTTGCGCAGCGTCGTCGGCCTGGTGTGGCGCTCGGTGGTGCTGTGGATGCTGCTGCTGGCGTTGATGACGCTGGCCAATCTGATCGGCTGAGCCGCGCTGCTGTGAGCCGGCCGGCCGGGCTTGAGCACGGCGACGCGGCAACGCCGTGAGTGCTTCACGAACCGGTCTCGGTTTTGATGAAAGCCTCGACATCGTCCAGCACCGGCGCAAGCCAGCGCAAGGGTCTTGCGAATGCGCCCAGCAGGCTGACGTGACCGACGCGCTCGTACCAGCGCAAGCTGACATCGGTGCCGGCGCGCCGCAGCCGCTCCGCAAGTCGTGCCGTGTTGCGCTGCGGATTGACCACGGCGTCGTCGCGCGCCGCGCCGAGGAAGCTGCGCACCGCGTGCTGATCCGCATGGCGGATCGGCTGCGAATCCGGCGGCACGTTTGGATGGTGGAACACCGGGCGCACGTCGGGGTTGACGATGGGCACGAAGTCGTAGGGTCCGGCCAGACCGATCCAGCCGGCCAGCCGTTCGGGTGCGAGCCCTTGCGTGGCCAGCCAGCGCCCATCGAGCGCCAGCATGGCCGCGTTGTAGGCGCCGGCGCTATGGCCCATCACGAACACGTGCTCGGCATTGCCGCCGAAGCGCGGCGCCTCGCGCAACGCGAAGGCTAGGGCGCCGGCGCAATCAACCAGGAAGTCGGGGTAGCGCACCTGCGGGTAGAGACGGTAATCGGCCACCAGGGTGAGCACGCCGCGCGAAGCGAGAGCTTCGCCGATGAAGCGGTAGCCGGCGCGCTCGCCGCTGTTCCAGGAACCGCCGTAGAAGAACAGCACGACCGGGTGGCCGCCGGGTGGCGACGGGGAGGTCGGCTGATAGATGTCGAGGCGCTGGCGAGGATCGCTGCCGTAGGCGAGGTCAGGCGTGAGTGGGTGAGTGCCAGCCGGCAGCAGCGCGTTGAGCGCACGCGTGGGTGAACATGCGGTCAGGGCCAGCGCGCTGGCCGCAAGCCCGCTGGAAAACAGCATCTGCCGGCGCGTCTTCATCGCAGCGCATACGCACGCTGCGCGCCGTCGAATGCGAACACGGCTTCAGGCGGGGCCGAGCCGTGCCCGATGCCGCGCGATCTGCACCCGCACCTGCGCCGGCGCCGTACCGCCGAGCACCTGCCGCGCATCGAGCGAGCCGCGCAGCGTGAGCAGGGCATACACCTCTTCGCCGATCGACGGGTGAAAAGTCTGCAGCGTGGCCAGCGGCAGCTCCGACAGATCGACGCCCTGAGCGATGGCGACCTTGACCGCATGCGCGACCACCTCGTGTGCATCGCGAAACGGCAGCCCCTTCTTCACCAGGTAGTCGGCCAGATCGGTCGCGGTGGCGTAGCCCTTGAGCGCGGCGCGTTCCATCGCTTCGGGCTTGACGCTGATGCCGCCCACCAGCTCGGCAAAGATGCGCAGCGTGTCGCTCAGTGTGTCGACCGTGTCGAACAGCGGCTCCTTGTCTTCCTGGTTGTCCTTGTTGTAGGCCAGCGGCTGGCCCTTCATCAAGGTGAGCAGGCCCATCAGGTGGCCGACCACGCGGCCGGTCTTGCCGCGCGCGAGTTCGGGCACGTCGGGGTTCTTCTTCTGCGGCATGATCGACGAGCCGGTGCAGAAGCGATCGGCCAGGTCGATGAAGCCGAAACTCTGGCTCATCCACAGGATCAGCTCCTCGCTCAGGCGCGACACGTGCACCATGCACAGCGCTGCGGCGGCAGAGAACTCGATGGCGAAGTCGCGGTCGCTCACGGCGTCGAGCGAGTTCTGGCATACCCCCTCGAAGCCGAGCGTGCGCGCCACGCGCTCACGATCGAGCGGATAGCTCGTGCCGGCCAGCGCGGCGGCGCCGAGCGGCAGGCGGTTGACTCTTCTGCGCACGTCGAGCAGGCGTTCGGCGTCCCGCGAGAACATCTCCACGTACGCCAGCAGATGGTGGCCGAAGCTCACGGGTTGGGCCACCTGCAGGTGCGTGAAACCGGGCAGGATCACTTCGGCGTTGGGTTCGGCCACATCGACCAGTGCGCGCTGCAACGCCGTGAGCAACGCGCACAGCGAGTCGATCTCGCCGCGCAGCCACAGGCGCACGTCGGTGGCGACCTGGTCGTTGCGCGAGCGGCCGGTGTGCAGGCGCTTGCCGGCGTCGCCCACGAGTTGGGTCAGGCGCGCCTCGATGTTGAGGTGCACGTCCTCGAGCTCGAGCTTCCACTCGAAGGCGCCCGATTCGATGTCGGCCGCGATCTGCGCCATGCCGCGCACGATGGCGGCGTGGTCGTCGGCACCGAGGATGCGCTGCGCGGCAAGCATCTCCGCGTGGGCGAGCGACGCGTCGATGTCGGCGCGCCACAGGCGCTTGTCGAAATCGACGCTGGCGGTGTAGCGCTGCACCAGCTCGCTCATCGGTTCGGAGAACAGCGCCGACCAGGCCCGTGACTTCTTGTCGAATTGGTTGTCGTTGCTCATCGAAGGGCGGGTGCTGCGGCTTGCCGTGGACCGCATGGGTTGTGGACAATCGATTGTAGAAGGCGACTTTTCACCCTCGCGCTGCTCTTGCACCGCTCCCGCACCCATCCCTGCGCCGCTCCTGACTCAACCCCCGAACGCGACGAACACCCGGTGACTGCCGCGAAATCCTCTGCCCAGCCCGTCGGTGGCACGCCGGCGTCCGGCCCGGGCACGAGCACGGCACCCGCGCTGCTGAGCACCGGCTTCGGCGGTCTGGACGGCGACACGCCGGGCAGGCGCCTGGCTGACGACCGAAGTTCGGCCTTCGACGTCTGCCACGTCGGCGTCGTGCTGCGGGCGGTCTTGTTCGTGCATGGCGTGCTCGCGCTCGGCGTGGCCTTTTCGGTGCCCGATGCCGCTGCGTGGTGGCGCCAGTTCGCCGCCACTTCGGCGGTCGCGCTCCCCGCCTTGCTGGTCTGGCTGATCACCGCCTGCCTCGCCGAGCGCCCCCTGGCCCGGCTGCCGGCCGGCGCGCAATGGGCCGCCGCGATCTCCTGGGGCGGCGCCTGCGCCCTGGCGGCGCGCAGCTTG
>NZ_JACDCU010000001.1 GCF_013817365.1 Methylibium sp.
CCCTGCGCGCGCTCGGCGACGACAACGTGCATGCCGCCGATCTCAGCCATGCCTACACGCCGAGCTTCGGCCTCATGGGGCACGAGTCGCTGATCATGCAGCAGAGCGACATCGGCGCCATCTCCGATTCCATCAAGGACTGCCTGCGCTGCGGCAAATGCAAGCCGGTGTGTGCCACGCACGTGCCGCGCGCCAACCTGCTGTACAGCCCGCGCAACAAGATCCTCGCCACCTCGCTGCTGGTCGAAGCTTTCCTGTACGAGGAGCAGACGCGCCGCGGCGTGTCGATCAAGCACTGGCAGGAGTTCGAGGACGTCGCCGACCACTGCACGGTCTGCCACAAGTGCCTGAGTCCGTGCCCGGTCGACATCGACTTCGGCGACGTGTCGATGAACATGCGCAACCTCCTGCGCAAGATGGGGCAAAAGACTTTCCGGCCCGGCAATGCGGCGGCGATGCTGTTCCTGAACGCGCGCAATCCGGACACCATCAAGCTCATGCGCGGGGCGATGGTCGGCGTCGGCTTCAAGGCCCAGCGCCTGGCCAACGATCTGTTGCGCCGCCTCGCGAAGAAGCAGACCGCCGCGCCGCCGGCGACGGTGGGCACCGCACCGATCAAGGCGCAGGTCATCCACTTCATCAACAAGAAGATGCCCGGCGGCCTGCCGAAAAAGACCGCGCGCGCACTGCTCGACATCGAAGATGCCGATTACGTCCCGATCATCCGCAACCCCCAGGCGACCACGGCGGACAGCGAGGCGGTGTTCTATTTCCCCGGCTGCGGCTCCGAGCGGCTGTTCTCGCAGGTGGGCCTGGCCACCCAGGCGATGCTCTGGCACGCCGGCGTGCAGACGGTGCTGCCGCCCGGCTACCTGTGCTGCGGCTACCCCCAGCGCGGCTCGGGCCAGTTCGACAAGGCCGAGAAGATCATCACCGACAACCGGGTGCTGTTTCACCGCGTCGCCAACACGCTGAACTACCTCGATATCAAGACGGTCGTGGTCAGCTGCGGCACCTGCTACGACCAGTTGCAGGGCTACGACTTCGACAGCATCTTCCCCGGCTGCCGCATCATCGACATCCACGAATTCCTTCTCGAGAAGGGCATCACGCTCGACAAGGAGAAGGCCGGTGGCTACCTCTACCACGACCCCTGCCACAGCCCGATGAAGCTGCAGGCGCCGATGAAGACCGTCAAGGCGCTGGTCGGCGATGCCGTGCTCCAGAGTGACCGATGCTGCGGCGAGAGCGGCACCCTGGGCGTGACCCGGCCCGACATCGCGACACAGGTGCGTTTTCGCAAGGAAGAGGAACTGCGCAAGGACGAGGCGGCGCTGCGAGCGTTGACGCAAGGCGCTGGCGCTACGGGCGCGGTTGCTGAGCAGGGGCCGGTGAAGATCCTGACCTCCTGCCCGAGCTGCCTGCAGGGCCTTTCGCGCTACGGCAACGATCTGAATAACGGCCTGCTCGAAGCCGACTACATCGTGGTCGAGATGGCCCGGCTGATCCTCGGCGAGGACTGGCTGCCGGCTTACGTGAAGCGCGCCAACGACGGCGGCATCGAGCGGGTGCTGGTGTGAATGCAAAGCCGCTTCGCAGCGACTGCGAGTTGTGCACGCAGCCGGGCGGGTTGCTGGTTCACCGGACCGAGGAATGGCGCGTTGTGCGTGTCGCCGATGCTGCCTTTCCCGCCTTCTACCGATTGATCTGGAACCGGCACGCGTCCGAGTTCACCGACCTCGATGCTGGCGCGCGGCAGCGCTGCATGGACGCGGTGGCTGCGGTGGAGCGCGCCTTGCGCGCCGCGCTGCAGCCGACCAAGGTCAACCTGGCGAGCCTGGGCAACGTGGTTGCGCACCTGCACTGGCATGTGATCGCCCGTTTCGACTGGGACAGCCACTTTCCACAGCCGGTCTGGGGCAGCGCGCAGCGCAGCGTTGAGCCGCCTGCGGCCGCGCGCCTGCCGCTGGCGCTCGAGGCTCTCGACGCGCAGGTGGGCCAAGCACTTGCGTCGCTTTCATCCGCACGCGACTAAACTTTGCGGGCACCCGCACCGAAAGCGACCCATGGCTGGCCTCAGCAAAGACACCCCCACCCCCACCGCTCTGACCGTTCATCAGCAGTCGCGCGTGCTGGAAGTTGCCTTCTCCGACGGCGCGCAATTCAAGCTGCCGTTCGAGTTGCTGCGCGTTTATTCGCCTTCTGCCGAAGTCCAGGGCCATGGCCCTGGCCAGGAAGTGCTGCAGACCGGCAAGCGCGAGGTCGAGATCGTGGCGCTCGAGCCGGTGGGCAACTATGCGGTCCAGCCGACCTTCTCCGACGGCCACAGCTCGGGCCTGTACGCCTGGGATTACCTGTACCACCTCGGCGCGCGCCAGGACGAGCTGTGGAAGGACTACCTCGCCCGCTTGGAGACGGCCGGGGCGAACCGCGACGCGGCCATGGCCCAGGCCGGCGGTTCGGCCTGCGGGCACCACCATTGATGAGCCGTTCATGAGCCGCACGCACTTCGGCTTCGAGTCGGTCGAGGAGGCCCACAAGGCGGCCCGCGTGCGGGGCGTGTTCGATTCGGTCGCCGAGCGTTACGACCTGATGAACGACCTGATGTCGATGGGCCTGCACCGCGCCTGGAAGGCCTACGCCGTGGCAGTGGCCAATGTGCGCGCCGGCCAGCGCGTGCTCGACATCGCCGGCGGCACCGGTGACCTCGCTCGCGCTTTTGCGCCGCAGGTCGGCAGCACCGGCCTGGTGGTGCACACCGACATCAACGAGAACATGCTGCGCACGGGGCGCGACCGGCTCATCGACGCCGGCGTGGCGCTGCCCACCGCGTTGTGCGACGCAGAAACACTGCCCTTCGCCGAAGCGAGCTTCGATCTGGTCAGCGTTGCTTTCGGCCTGCGCAACATGACCCACAAGGAGCGGGCCTTGACCGAGATGTGCCGCGTGCTCAAACCGGGCGGTCGGCTGATCGTGCTGGAATTTTCCAAAGTGACCCCGGCGCTCGCCAAGACATACGACTGGTATTCCTTCCAGCTCTTGCCTCGGCTCGGCCGCTGGGTTGCGAACGACGCGCAAAGCTACCGCTATCTTGCCGAATCCATTCGCGTGCACCCCGACCAGGCAGCCCTCAAGGGCATGATGAAGAGCGCCGGCTTTGGCCACGTCGACGTGCACAACCTCGCCGGTGGTGTGGTCGCGCTGCACGTCGGCATTCGCTGCTGACTTTGCCCTTTGAGGGCGGAGTGTGTGGTGCGCCGCAGAGCGTTCGTTTTTTCCGTTGGCCAGCTCACATAAAGCAGCAGGTTGTGCGGTTTTAACGGCCGCAAACGAGGGGGGAAGCCACGGCGAACCCCAAAGGCGGCGGCTTACACTGATGCGCTTTCCGGTGTGCGAATTTCGTGGGTCCGGCGCATCGAAAACGGGTGAACGAGTTGGGAGACTCTTTGAACATGAAGCATGCATTTTTCGAAGCGGGCGCAACCGCGGTGCGGCGCACTGCCAAGCTGGTGATATCGGCCCTTGCGCTCGGTGCACTCGTTGCCTGCGGCGGCGATGACGAGGCCGAAAAGCCGGCCTCGCAAGTGGCCGCCAAGGTCAACAAGGAAGAGTTGTCGGTCCATCAGGTGAACTACGTGCTGCAGCGCCAGCCCGGTCTGCAACCCGAGGAGGCGCCGGCCGCGAGCCGCCACGTGCTGGAGCGCCTGATCGACCAGGAACTGGCGCTGCAACGGGCCGAGGAAACCAAGATCGACCGCAGTCCGCGCGTCATGCAGGCCATGGAGGCGGCACGCCGAGAGATCATTTCGCGTGCTTACCTCGAGAAGCTCAGCGAGGAGGCGACCAAACCCACCACCGAGGAGATCCGCACCTACTACGACGCGAACCCGGCGCTGTTCAAGGAACGCCGGATCTTCAGCTTTCAAGAGATCGCCATCGAGGCCAAGCCGGAGCAGGCAGAACCCCTGCGCAAGCAACTCGAGTCCGCAAAAACCGTCAACGAGTTTCTCGAGCACCTCAAGGCCAACGACATCCGCTTTGCCGGCAGTCAGGCCGTGCGTGCCGCCGAGCAGTTGCCGCTCAACCGCCTGCCGATCGTTGCCAAGATGAAGGACGGCGAGTCGATGTTTAACGTGCTGCCGAGCGGCGTGCAGGTCGTCGTGCTGGCCAGCTCGCGCAGCCAGCCGGTCGACCTCGAACGAGCGACGCCGGCCATCGAACAGTTCCTGCTGAATGAACGAAAGCGCAAGCTGATCGAAGAAGACGTGAAGGCGATGCGGGCCGGCGCGAAGATCGAATACGTCGGCGCGTTTGCGAAGGACGGCGCGTCCGCCCCGCAGGCGCCGGCGGCAGCGCCCGCCGCGCAAACGCCGGCATCGGCCGGTCTCGACATCGAGAAGGGCTTGAGGGGTCTCAAATGAACGATTGGAGAATGGGCATGCAGATCGTTTTCCTGCGGTTTTTGGCGGGTTTAACGTTGTTGCTGATGGTCGGCACCAGTGCCGTTGCGCAGACGGCAGCGAACAAGTCGGAGCACCTGCTCGGGCCGGGCGACGTCATCCGGATCACCGTTTATCAGAATCCCGATCTGACGTCGGAGGCGCGTCTGTCGGAAAACGGCAGCATCACCTTTCCGCTGCTGGGCTCGATCGAGCTGGACGGGCTGGGACTCAACGCGGCCGAGCAGAAGATCGCCCGGATGCTGCGCGAGGGCAAGTTCGTCATCAAGCCTCAGGTCGCCGTGCAGTTGCTGGAGATCCGCAGCGCGCAAATCTCCATCATCGGCCAGGTCGGCAAGCCCGGCCGCTACCCGATCGACACGACGAACAGCAAGGTCTCCGAGATGATCGCCAGTGCCGGCGGCATTGCCGCCACCGGTGACGACGTGGTCACGCTGGTCGGCACCCGCAACGGTAAGCCGGTGAAGATCGACATCGACCTGCCGGCGATCTACGAGACCGGCGAGTCGCAACTCGATGTGCGTGTCGCCAACGGCGACATCATTTACGTGCACAAGGCGCCGAACTTCTACATCTACGGTGAGGTGCAGCGACCGGGCGTCTACCAGCTCGAGCGCGGCACGACGCTGCTCAAGGCCCTGGCGCAAAGCGGTGGCGTGACGACGCGTGGCACCGAGCGTGGCATGAAGCTGCACCGGCGCGACGAAACCGGAGCCGTGACAGTGCTGGAGCCCAAGATGAACGATGTTCTCGAGGCCGAGGACATCATCTACATCCGCGAGTCTTTGTTCTAGATTCAGGAGACTCACATGTCCGTTTGGCAAATTTTGCGCATCGTCTGGGCGCGGCGCTGGCTGGCGCTGGGCTTGTTCGTGTTGACGACTGCCGTGGGCATCGGCTTCATGCTGAGTCTGCCGAAGCAGTACACGGCCGAGTCGACCCTCGTGTTCGACGTCAAGCCCGATATCGTGGGCATATTGGCGCCGAACATGGCGACCCCCGCCTACATGCTCACGCAGATCGAGATCATCCGGAGCGACCGGGTGGCCTCTCGGGTGGTCAAGGCCCTAGGGCTGGAGAACTCGGCTACGGCGGTCCAGCAGTGGCGAGAAGCGACGGACCGCAAGATTCCGCTGGACCGTTATTTCGGCGGGCTCCTGCAACGCGGGTTGCAGGTTCAGCCGGCGCGGGGCAGCAACATCGTCGCGGTGCTGTACTCCGCGCAGGAGCCGGTGTTCGCCGCGACCGTCGCCAATGCCTTCGCACAGGCGTACATCGAGATTTCCATAGACATGCGTGTCGAGCCTGCTCGGCAATACGCAGGCTGGTTCGACGAACAGTCGAAGGTGCTGCGCAACAACCTCGCTCAGGCGCAGAGCAGACTGTCGCAGTACCAGCGCGATAAGGGCATCATCGTTTCGGCCGACCAGGTCGATCAGGAAAGCGGGCGGCTTTCGGCGCTCAACGGTCAGTTGCTGGTCGCGCAGGCCGAACTGGTAGAAGCGGCGGGGCGGCAGCGCAGCAGCGGCACCGCGCTTTCACCCGACGTTGCGCAAAGCGGCTTGGCACAAACGCTCAAGGGACAGCTGGCGCAAGCCGAGACCCGGATGGGCGAGATCAGCAGCACCTTGGGCACGAACCATCCGCAGCGCCAACAGCTGGACGTGCAGATCCGAGAGCTCAGGCAGCAGTTGGCGACCGAGATCCGGCGCGTTTCGGGCGGCACCTCGGTCATCAGCCGCAGCAGCGCGCAGAAGGTCGAAGAGCTGCGCAACATGGTCGAGGCGCAGAAGAAGCAGGTGCTCGCCTTGCGCAACGAACGTGATCAGGCGGCCGTCCTGATGCGCGACGTCGAGACGGCACAACGCGCCTATGACGGTGCCAGCCAGCGCGTGAGCCAACTCAACCTGGAAAGCCAGACCAATCAGGCCAGCGTGCGTCTGCTCAACCCTGCCATCGAACCGCTCACTCCGTCGCAGCCGCAGATTCCAAAGGGCGTGGCGCTGGCTCTGCTGGCCGGCTTGGCCGTGGGCTTGGGTGCCGCGATGGGCCTGGAGCTGCTCGACCGGCGCGTACGCAGCCCTGAAGACGTGATCTCGCTCGAAGGCGTGCCGGTTCTGGGTGTGTTGCACCCGGTCGGCTCCAAGGTGCCTGTCTTCCGCAGGCTGGCGCTCGGCGGTATGCCGCGTCCGGCGGCGCTGCCCATGGGAGCACGATGATGCGAATGAGCGTCGCTACCGTTCCGACGCTGCCGCGTGCGAACCGCACGATCGGCGCGATCCTGATGGACGCAGGCCTGCTCTCGGCAGAAGACGCCGAGCAGATCCTGCGCCTGCAGCGCCAGAACAACCTGCGCTTCGGCGAGGCCGCCATTCGGCTGGGCCTGCTCACCGAGGCCGACATCCAGTACGCGCTGGCCCGCCAGTTCGACTATGCCTATCTGCGCATGAGCGAACACAAGGCGGTGAGCGAAGAAGTCATCGCCGCCTACCAGCCGTTCAGCGCCACGGTGGAGCGGCTGCGCGCGGTGCGCAGCCAGCTCATGCTGCGCTGGTTCGACAAGGCCGAGCACCGGCAGACGATGGCGATCGTGGGGCCGTCTCGCAATGACGGCCGCAGCTACCTGGCCGCCAACCTCGCGGTGGTATTTGCGCAGCTCGGCGAGCGCACCCTGCTGATCGACGCCGACATGCGTCAGCCGCGCCAGCACGAGCTGTTCATGCTGCAGAACAAGGTAGGCCTCTCGACGCTGCTGGCACACCGCTCGCGCGAGGAAGCCATCGTGCGCATCACCGATCTGGTCGGTCTGTCTGTGCTGCCGGCTGGCCCGGTGCCGCCCAATCCTTCGGAGCTGCTCAACCGCCCCGCCTTCGATGAGCTGATCTCGCACGTGCGTTCTTCCTACGACGTGGTGCTGATCGACACACCGAGCCTGTCGAGCGGCGAAGATGCCGCCATGATCGCCGTGCGCACCGGCGCCGTGCTGGCCGTGGCCCGCACCAAGCAAACGCGCGTGGCGGCCTTCGACGACATGGTGGTCGGCCTCACCAACGCCGGCGTGGCGGTGGTCGGCACGGTGCTCAACGATGTGCCGCTGAAGAAGCCCGCCAAGTGAGCTCCCCTGCTTTTCCGCTCGAATCGCGCTCATCCTGGCTCGGTGCTCCGAATGCCGGCTGGGTGATCGCGCTGCTCGGTTGGGCGGCGATGTACCTGCCGGTGTACTGGTGGGCCGGCAACACGATCTGGCAGTCCGACGAACACGCGCACGGCCCGATCGTGCTGGCGGTGCTGGTCTGGCTGCTTTGGGGCTTGCGCGAGTCGCTGGCGCAGTCGCCCGATGAAGTTCAGTTGGGCTGGGGATGGGGCTGGCCGGTGCTGGCTTTCGGCCTGCTGCTCTACGTGCTGGGTCAGGTTCTCAATTTTTCGATTTTCTTGTTCGCTTCGCAGACTTTCGTGCTGGCTGGCGCGCTGCTGCTCCTGAAGGGCACGCGAGCCCTGCGCCTAGCCTGGTTCCCCATTTTCTACACCATCTTCATGATCCCGCTGCCGGGCGTGCTGGTGGACGCGATCACCGGGCCGCTCAAGCAGTGGATCTCGGCGATCGTGGAGAACATTCTTTACGGCGTGGGCTATCCGATCGCCCGTACCGGCGTGGTCATCGTCGTCGGCCAGTACCAGATGCTCGTGGCCGACGCCTGCTCTGGCCTGAACTCCATGTTCAGCCTCTCGGCGCTGGGCACGGTGTTCATGTACCTGATGGCGCGCAAGAGCGTGCTGCACAACGCCATCATGCTGGCTTCTATCTTGCCGATCGCTTTTGCGTCGAACATCATCCGCGTGATCATTCTGGTGCTGATCACTTACCACTTCGGCGACGAGGCGGGGCAGGGCTTCCTGCACGGCGCGGCCGGCATGGTGCTGATGCTGGTGGCGCTGGTCATCTTCTTCCTGCTAGACACGCTGCTGGCCTGGGTTCTCGGCTCGCGCCGCAAGCCGGCAGCCACCGCCTGAGCTTGCGTTTCGGCCGGGAGAGCGTTAATGCCTGAGCATCTACGGGCCCTCGTCGTCATCCTCGTGTTTGCCAGCGTGGTGTTCGCGCTAGGCCGACGGCCCGCAACGGACCTTTCGGTGTTGCCCCAGGATTTCGCGCGCCGGCGCAACCTGTGGATCGCGGTGACGGTCATTGCATTTGTTTCGCACAACTACTGGCTGTTCGCCGGCTTCACCGGGCTGGTGTTGTTGATGGCGGGGCGAAAGGAAGCCAACGTCGTTGCGCTTTTCGTGTGGCTGCTGTTTGCGGTGCCTGCTTTTTTCAAGGAAGTTCCCGGCTTCGGTGTCATCAACTATCTGATGACGATGGAGTACATACGGCTGTTGACGATTAGCCTGCTGGTCCCCGCCTACATCGGCCTGCGCAGGCAAGCTCGGGTCGAGCGGAGCGGTTGGTTACCGACGGACTATCTGCTCTTGGTCTACATGCTGATCCAGCTGACGCTGCGCTTAAACGTAGATACCGCCACCAATACCGCGCGCTACGCCGTCTACGCGCTGCTCGACGTCGGCCTGCCCTACTACGTAGCCAGCCGGTCCTTGCGTGAGCTCAGCCAGTTCCGGGACGTCGCCATGAGCTTCGTGGTAGCGGCCATGGTGCTTGCACTGATCGGAATTTTTGAATCGGTGAAATGGTGGCTGCTGTACTCGAGCCTCGAAAGGGCGCTGGATGCGAACTGGGGGTACAGCAACTACCTCGGCCGCACGGCCATCCTGCGCGCCCAGGCCAGCACGGGTCAACCCATCGTCTTCGGTTATGTAATGGTGGTGGCGCTGGCGCTATATGCATACCTCCGTTGTTGCGTCAAAAGCCGGGCACTTTGGTGGCTGGGTTTTGCCCTTCTCGGCGGTGGGCTGCTCGCCTCGTACTCCCGCGGGCCTTGGGTTGGCGCTGCGGTAGGCCTCGTCGTGTTCAGATTGGCCGGGCCGAATGCGGTGGGCGGGCTCTTAAAGGCGGCCCTCGTTGTGGGTGCGATTTGCGCGCTCGTGCTTGTGTCGCCGATGGGCGATACCGTGATCGACCTGCTGCCTTTTATAGGAACGGTGGACAAAAACAACGTGGACTACCGAGAGGAGTTGTTGACGACCGGGGTGAGGCTAATCCTGCATGAGCCATGGTTCGGCGTCACCGGTTACATGAACCAGTTGGTAGACAACGAACTGGTGATCGGCGGCATGGTCGATCTCGTGAACACTTTCCTCGGTATCGGCCTGGCCTATGGCGTGATCGCGCTGGCCTGCTTCGTCGGTGTTTTTGCAGTCACCGCTCGTAGCGCTTACATGGCGATGCGCCGCTTGCCCAACCCGCAAGACGAAGCACGCATGCTCGGTTGCGGCATCCTGGCTTGCTTCACAGGCATCGGCGTGACCATCTTCACCACCAGCAGCATCACCGTCATACCGGTCATCTACTGGATCATGGCCGGCGTCGGCGCCGGTTACGTCGCGATGCTGCGCCGGCAGGCTGCGAGTCGCACTGCGGACCGGCAGGGCCTTGCCGCTGCGTCCGCGCGCTCTCGTCGCTTCGTGCCGCGAGCGGGCGCGCGTGTTTCATGACGCTTGGCCCGCATTTAAGAGCGCTAATCCTACCGAGCCTCTTCGTTTCGTTGTGCGTGGTCGGGTCGGCTGCCTGGGCGCAAGCCGCGCAAGTTCCCGACGCGGGCGCCTCACGGCCGAGCGCTGCCGATGCATGGCCGGAGCATGTCGTCGATTGGCGTGACACCCAGGTTGACTTGTCTTTTCTGAACGAAGACGAGAAGCCGGCTGGCCGGCGCGGCTTCGTCCGAGCGCAGGGTGACGCACTCATGTTCGGAGATGGCAGCACGGCCCGCTTCTGGGGCACCAACCTGACGGCAGCGGCGCTGTTCGGCACCGAGCCGCAGGCGGTACGGCAACAGGCCCGGCGCCTGTCGCGGCTGGGCTTCAACCTGGCGCGAATCCATCATCATGATTCGCACTGGGTCAAACCCAACATCTTCGGCCCTGCCGGCCAGCACGACACGCGCCGTCTCGACCCTGCCATGCTCGAGCGCATCGACTGGTGGGTGAAATGCCTGAAGGACGAGGGCATCTACGTCTGGCTCGATCTGCACGTGCAGCGCCAGTTGCGCGCTGGCGACGCCATTGCCGGCTTCGACGAGATCGCGAAGGGTCGCCCTGGTGTCGAGTTCAAAGGCTACAACTACGTGAACCCGGAGATCCGCCGGTCGATGCAGCGCTTCAACGAGGCGTATCTCGGCCATGTGAATGCCCATACCGGCCTGGCCTACAAGGACGATCCGGCCATTGCCGCGGTGCTCGTCACCAACGAGAACGACCTGACGCACCACTTCGGCAACGCCTTGCTGCCGGACAAGAACGTGCCGCACCATACCGCTGCCTACCTGCGCGAAGCGCGAGCCTTTGCCCGCGCCCATGATCTGCCTGAAAGGCAGGTGTGGCGCTCCTGGGAGCCGGGACCTTCGAAGCGCTTCCTCAACGACCTGGAGCATCGCTTCAATGCGGAAATGATCGCCCACCTGCGCCGCATCGGCGTGAAGGTGCCGATCGTCACAACCAGCCTGTGGGGCGAGCAAATGGCATCGCTGCCGGCGCTGACCGACGGCGACATGATCGATGTCCACGCCTACGAGACGCCGGGCCCCCTGGCGCGTGACCCGCGCACCGCCGCCAATGTGGCGCACATGATCGCCGCTGCGCAGGTGGCCGACAAGCCGGTGTCGGTGACGGAATGGAACATGAGCCCTTTCCCTGCCTTCGACCGGCATGTGCTGCCGATGTACATGGCCGCCAATGCAAGTCATCAGGGCTGGGATGCGTTGATGCAGTACGCCTACGCGCAGACGCCGTTGCAGCAGCCGGGCCCGCCGTCGAACTGGCACGCCTTCAACGATCCTGCGCTGCTGTCCAGCCTGCCCGCGGCCGCCCTGCTGTTTCGCCAGAAGCACGTTCAGGCGGCAAAGACCGTCCGTGTTCTGCAGCCCACTGCATCGCAGTTGTTCGATGAGGGCCTCACGGCCGGCGGCACGGCGGCTATGCGAATCGCCGCCGAACGCGGCCGGCTGCTTACCGTGCTGCCCGAGGTGCCGCAGTTGCCCTGGCTGCGGCCGGGCGTCGTTCCGATCGGTGCACGGCATGTTGACGACGGCGCGCGGCAGCTCGCCGATGTGCGCGGGAGCGAACTGCGGTCCGATACCGGCGAACTGGGGCGCAATTGGAAGCAGGGCGTCTTCACCATCGAAACGCCTCGCACCCAGGCTGCGCTCGGCCGCGTTGGTGGGCGCAGCATCGACCTTCCGCAGGTACGGATCGCTCTGACCAATGCCGAGGCGAGCATTGCGGTGCAAAGCCTCGACGGCAAACCGATTGACGTCGCGCACAAGCTGTTCGTGTCGATCGCAACCGCGTCGTTGCCGAAGGGACCTAAACAAGCTCCATTCTTCACCGAGCCTGCCGTGGGCGTAATCGAGATCGAGGCCGCGGCCGGCATGGCGCTGCAGCGCGGACCGCATGGGGCCGGGAGCACCAGTGATCCGCAGCTCGACTACGGCGACGGGAAGTACACACTGCGCTTCGCTGGCAAGGATGTGGTGCAGTGGGTCGTGCTGAGCAGACCGGAACAAACCGCGCCATGAGCCAAGCGGCAGCAACGGTGAGCTTGAAGCTTCGCACCTTTCGCGCTGCCGGCTGGACGGTGGGCGGGCATGTCGCCAGCCAGTTGCTTCGCTTCGGCAGCAACCTGATCCTCACCCGGTTGCTGTTTCCCGAGGTGTTCGGGCTCATGGCCATCATCCAGGCGGTGATGATGGGCGTGGCCATGCTGTCCGACATCGGCGTGAGTCAGAGCATCATCCGCAGTAACCGCGCGCACGACGAGCGGTTCATGAACACGGCCTGGACGATTCAAATCGCCAAGGGCGTGTTCGTGTGGTTGGTGCTGTGCCTGATCGCCGCACCGCTGGCCTCCGCCTACGACGAACCCTTGCTGGCGTGGATGCTGCCTGTGGCCGGGCTCGCAGCCGTCATCTCGGGCTTCTATTCCACCAATGGCGCAATGGCATCGCGCAACATCGACGCCAGGCGGATCACGTTCATTTCTCTCGGCGGCTACTCGCTGACCGTTGTGGTCTCGGTCCTCCTGGCTTGGTATGAGCCGACACCCTGGGCCCTCGTGTGGGGCAACCTTATCGGTGCCGCCGCGCAGATGCTGGCCAGTCACGTGCTGTTGCCTGGCGCACGCAACGGTCTCGCCTGGGAGCGGGAGTCGGCCCGCGCCATTATTTCTTTCGGGGGCGCGGTATTGTTGAGTTCGTCCCTCAGCTTCTTTGCTGGCGAAGGCAATAAGCTCGTTGCCGGTCTGCTGCTCGACATGCGCATGCTGGGTCTGCTCGGGCTAGCCAGCACGCTCAACCTTGTCATCTGGAGTGCAATCCAATTGGTTGGCAGCCGAGTGCTGTATCCGGCCTACTCCGAGGTGATGCGGACCGAGCCGGCGCGGCTCTCCAGCATCGTCGAGCGTTCGCGCTTCGTTCAAGTGCTGCCCACGTGGGGTGCCGCCATGTTTTTCGCCGTTTTTGGGCGGCAGGTCATCGAGTTTCTGTACGACCCTCGCTACGCCGATGCTGGCGTTATCCTGCAGATTCAGGCGCTAGGTCTGATGGCAGGCGTACTGTCGATGTCATACACCGGCGTCCTTTGGGCGACTGGCAAGATCGGACTAAGCACGGCCCTGTTGGCAGCACAAGGTGTTCTACAAATCGGCGGTATGTTCGTTGGCAGCCAGATTGCAGGCCAATTCGGTGTGTTAGTTGGCAGCGCACTGTCCGGGGTACTTATGTACCCAATTACCGCAGTGGTCTATGCTCGCCAAAAACTGTTCCACGCCAAGGTGGATGTGCCGGTGATACTTGCGTCGATCGCGGCAGCAGTCGGAGTGGTGCTGAGTAACGACTGGGCGGGGGCGCGCGCATGGTGAGTGCGCCCCGATGGCGGGTCGTCCGGTCTCGCATGCAGGATGTGTGTCGGTGCGCTCACGCTGACAGTTACGCCGACGGCATCTCTCCGCTCGCCTCCGCCGAGTCGAAACAAGGCCTCACAATGAAAGTCAGGGTAGTGCGACGCATGGGTGTCAGCGTGCCGAACCACGTCGCCGTCCACAGGCGCTCGGCGGTCGAGCGCGGATACCGGACGATACGGACACAGCCACCTCTCATGAACAGTCTCGCGTCTCCGGTTGGTCCGCGGCGCATGCGGAGTGGATCATGAGAATTGCTTTCCTGATCGGCTCGGTCGACGTTGGCGGCGGTAACTACGTGGTGTGTCAGCACGCCATGCATGCCGCAGCTATGGGTCATGAAGTCGCCGTGGTCGTGCAGACATCTTTCACGAAAGCTCAGCTTGCTTGGCATCCAGGCTTTGAGCAGTTGCGATTGATACCCCTCGATCAGCTGCGCAGCGAGCGTTTCGATATCGCGGTGGCGACTTTCTGGAAAACGGTGTCGGAGCTGCACCGGTTGAACGCCGGGCAGTATGTCTACTTCGTTCAATCGATCGAATCTCGCTTCTACCCTGCCGAGCAAGTGCATATGAGGCGGTTGGTGGATCGTACTTACGATCTGCGACTGCCATCCATCACCGAAGCCACCTGGATTCGCGAGCATCTGCGGCATTTCCATGGCAGCGAGTGCCTGCTGGCGCGCAACGGCATCCGCAAAGATGTCTACACGCCGCACGGCGAACGCCACGCCCCGCGTATCTCGGGGCGGTTGCGTGTGATGGTGGAGGGCAGCTTCGGCGTGCCATTCAAGAACACGGCGCGAACGGTTCGTTTGGTGCGGCGGGCTCGCCCATGGCAGAGTTGGCTTCTCACGACAACCGGAATGTCGTGGTATCCAGGAGTCGATCGCGTGTTCTCGCAACTGCCGATCGCCGAGGTGCCGAAGGTTTATCGGTCATGTGATGTGATCGTCAAGCTGAGCTTTGTGGAAGGCATGTTCGGCCCACCGATGGAAATGTTTCACTGTGGGGGAACTGCTATCGTTTATGACGTGTCCGGCCACGACGAATACATCGTTCACGGACACAATGCGCTCGTCGCGCCGATGCACAACGAAGCCACCGTACTGGACCATCTGCGCCGACTTCAAGATTCGCCGCGGCTTCTTGAAGATTTGAAATCCGGTGCGACCGAGACGGCGTCGAAATGGCCGGATTGGCCGCAGAGCTCCGCACGGTTTTTCGAACATCTCGAGGCTTGCTACGCGGCGCCGAAGGTTTCGAGGCAATGGCTGGAAGAAGCAACGCGCGAATTGCGTGAATACTTCCAAGCCCAATCGCAGAGTGCGACGTTCGTCAAAGAAGGTCATCGCCGCGTCGGATGGTTGCGTCGCCTTAAGAATGACACGCGCGTCTATTCCAGTTTGCTTCGGTATATTGCCGATGGCTATCGATAAAGCAAGTCTGCTACAAGGTATTGTCCTAGATCGTGTTCTCAGAAGGAGTATTGGTTGACTAACGACTGGTCGGTTCTGTGGAAGCTGTCCGCAGCTGCATGCGGCCGCAGTGGCCTGGGTGCTCTCAAGCGCAGAATTGTCTTCATGGTTGAATCTTCCAAGGTCACCAGACCGCTGCAGGCGCTTCTGCATCCGGCGCCCGGCAGCCCTCTTCAGCGTGCGATAGAGCAGCGCCCGGACATGGCCGGTGTCGTCATGTGGCCCTATATCTGCGCCAACTGGAGCACCGCTGAGCGTCTGCGACGCGTCGCAGGCCACTTCGCCGTCATCGAAACCCGGCTTCCTGTGCTTGACTTCCCCGCCCAAGCCAGTTTGGTGCTTGTCGACCTGGGTGCTGTTTTCGAAAGTTTGAGCGTCGTGCTCGATCGGCCGAAGTGGTTCATGCGGGAGGGGCAGATGGCACTCAACCTGTTTCTCGGGGACGTTCGAATCTATTCGCTGGCTTTCGCGCTAGACACCGAGGCAGGACGCACGATCGCCCATGTCGGGGCGATCCAAGGCGTCGCCACCGAAGGCATCCAAGCAGACTACAAGGAACTGACCAAAGCCCTGCACGGCATGCGACCGCGCGATTTTCTTGTCGAACTGTTCCGCATTTTCTGCCGCTGTGCCGGCGTGATGACCATCCTTGCCGTGGCCGATGCCAGCCGCCAGCACCGCAGCGCCTACTTCGGTGCCGCCAAGGCGGAGAAGTTGACGCTGAACTACGATGAAATATGGATTGAACGCGGGGGCGTGCAGTCGACGCCCGATTTTTTCCTGCTCGGCCTGCAGACGCCTGCAAAGGATCTGGAAGAGATTCCCTCGAAGAAGCGGGCGATGTACCGGCGTCGTTATGAGTTCCTGGCCTCCCTCGAGGAGCGCATGCACGAAGCGCTCGGCCAGCCTCCCGCCGTGGGTGCATCACCGCAGGTCGCGGAGCCGGCGCTGGGCGTCGCGGCGGCATGACGCGAATGCATGGTTTGAGCGACATGATTGGTCATTGCGCATGAACAGCGATCCCACCGAAGCGAATGAGCAGTCGTGGAACGGATGGAGTCCGAGTGATTCGCTCGTTGCCAGCATCCGCACGTACCAGCGATATCACGAGCAAGCAGGCTTACGCGCGAGGTTGCTGCGAAGAGCAGCGCGGATCACGCATACTTTCTGGAGCATCGTGACCGCTTCGGACATCCGTCCGCAGGCTCGACTGGGACAGGGCTTGCGCATGCCGCACCCAACGGGTGTTGTCATCCATCACGATGCGGTCATTGGGAATGACTGCATCCTCATGCAGCAAGTGACGATCGGCCAATTGACCAAGCCGGGTGCGCCGGTTCTCGGCCGGAATGTCTATGTCGGCGCAGGTGCCAAGGTGCTCGGCGCCATCACAATCGGCGACGGTGCGCGCATTGGTGCGAATGCCGTCGTCCTGATAAGCCTTCCGCCTCATTGCACCGCGATAGGCATCCCTGCACGGATCGTCAGAACCGACAATTCCGGGCAGGACGGCATCGCTCAGTGACCCGTTGCTTATATTGCGGCGCTGAAATGCGAAACGCCTGCGAGGTCCGCGTTGCCCCCCGCAGCCCAAAAGCCGACGTCATATCGGCTGTTGCGCGACAGGATGTGTCGCTGCGCCGGCCAGTGATCGATCCGCACCAACTGCTCGGAAGCGTCGAGCACTCGGCTATGCACCGGATTGAGGTAAGCGATGCGCAGCCGGCGCGGTTTCTGGGCGAGCGTTTGGTCCAGTCCGCGAATCACGCTTGTCATCGTCCCTTCGCCGAAGGGATGAAACATGAAGATCACGGTCGTTTCCGCGTGCGCATAACTTTCGGCCGACTGACAAACGAATTCGACATTGCGATCACGCCAGCGGTCCTTGGCGCGATTTCGATCGGCCTGCTCGACCAAGCTCCCTTCGATTTCGACGCCGATGGCGCGTTTGGCGCCGAGCCACGCGGCACTGAACACGGTGCGCCCCAGCCCGCAGCCCAGATCGACGAACACGTCGTTCGCTGCAAGGCCGATGTGACTCAAGATCCGAAAGAGGATGCTGTAAGGCACCGGCGTGTAGTGAACCCGAAAGTTGGGGTGATCCGCCATTCCAACGGCCGGGTGATACCCGAACGTCGAGATGCCCAGCCGCAGATCCCAGAAATGGTCGTAGGGATGCATGGCTCGATCCTTCAGCCCCAAGCCCTTCAGCGCCGCCACCATCTTGGTCATCCTTTCATAAAGAATCTGCAGTGGCCTACAGCGCGCCGGAGTGTGCCGCCGAAAGACAGCGGCGTCTTCCCCCTTGGTCCGGGTGCTCGGGCAAGCAAGCCCTCGTTCAGCGAAATCATTTCCCTCGCTCCCAATTGCAGACAGTTCTTGCTTCTCGCAAGGAGGTTGACCAATCGGAAGAGCTGCTCCGTCTGACCCCCGATACTGACATTCGATGTGTTGATGCAGTCGCCTGAACACAGACAACATTCCCCACCCTAACGAAGCATTATCGATGGAGGCCAATCACGTTTCAGCCAATGGCACGCTTGGCCCCGGCGCATGCTGCGCTGCGCCCAAGGGTGTCGCAGCCTCGTCAATGGCCGTCGACGTATCCGTCATTGTCGTCAATTACAACACCGCGCATCTGCTGCACGATATGCGCACGGCACTGGTTGCCTCGCGCCGTGATCTGACCTTGCAAACGATCGTCATCGACAACGCGTCTCGCGACGATTCTCTGGATTTGCTGAAGCGCGACTTTGGCGAAGTCGACCTGATCGTCAATCAATCCAACGTCGGTTTCGGGCGCGCCAACAACCAAAGTTTGGCGCTTGCCAAGGGCCGCTACATCCTGCTGCTCAACACCGATGCATTCGTTGCAGCCGACACGCTGCACAAGACGGTGAGCTACATGGATGCGCATCTGGATGTCGGCGTCCTGGGCGTGCGGCTCGTCGGCCGCGACGGCTTGCTGCAGCCGAGTTGCCGTTATTTCCCCACGCCCTGGAACGTGTTCCTTGCACGCACGGGGCTCGCGCGCTACTTTCCGAAGGTGCGGATGGTCGATGACCTCGAGTGGAGCCATACATCAGTACGCGAATGCGACTGGGTGACGGGTTGCTACTACCTGGTGCGTCGCGAAGTGATCGATCAGGTCGGTCTGTTCGATCCTCGCTATTTCTTGTATTGCGAAGAGATGGACCATTGCCGCGCGGTCAAGCGGGCCGGGTGGAAGGTGGTTTACTTTGGCGGCACGAGCGTTGTCCACTTGGGCGGCGAAAGCGCCAAGTCCGATGGTCAACTCACCTCGGCCGGCAAGCAGATCTCCGCTTTGCAGGTGGAGAGCGAACTGCTCTTCTTCCGCAAGCATCATGGGCTGCTCGGCGTTTGCGGTTCGGTGCTGCTGTCGACGGCTACGGATGTGGCCTTGATTTTGAAGTCCTGGTTCAAGCGGTCGGCAACGCAGCGGGCGGGTATCGAAGCCGGCCACCTGAGAACTCTATGGAGCCTGTGCCTGAGAACCCGCATGGGTTCGAGGCCGACGAGGTGAATCGCTCGAACATCGGGGTGGTGGTCATTGGCCGCAACGAAGGCGAACGCCTGGGCCGCTGTCTGCGCTCGGTGCAGTCCGATACAGCGGCAGTGGTGTATGTCGACTCCGGCTCGTCAGACGACTCGGCCATGCTCGCTAGCGCTATAGGCGTGGAGGTGCTCCTGCTCGACATGAGTCTGCCCTTCACGGCGGCACGGGCTCGCAACACAGGCTTGCGCCGCTTGCGTGAACTGCAACCTGACGTGCAATACGTTCAATTCATCGACGGCGATTGCGAACTGATCGGAGACTGGCTGGCAACCGCATGCCGCTTTCTCGATGAACATCACGACGTGGCCGTGGTGTGCGGCCGGCTGCGCGAGCGCTTCCCGCAGCGTTCCATCTACAACCTCCTGTGCGACATGGAATGGAACCGGCCCGCAGGCGAGGTGCGCGCCTGCGGCGGCATCGCGATGATGCGAGTCGAGGTGCTGGCGGCCGCGGGAGGTTTCCGGGAAGATCTGATCGCCGGTGAAGAGCCAGAGCTGTGCGTGCGCATCCGTGCCGGGGGCGCACGGATCTGGCGTCTGGCCGACGACATGGCTTGGCACGACGCCGCGATGCTGCATTTCGGGCAGTGGTGGCGGCGCGCTATCCGGGCCGGCTATGCCTATGCCGAGGGTTCATTGCTGCACGGGGGCCCACCTGAGCGCCACTATGTGCCAGAAGCGCGGCGCGCGCTGGTCTGGGGTGCGGGGCTGCCGCTGCTCATCGCCGTGCTGTCACTGAACAGTCCGTCCTGGTGGGTACTGCTGCTGATCTATCCGGCGCAGATGCTGCGCCTCGCCTGGCGCGACGGCATTGGCCAGCGCGAGCGGCGCTGGCGGGCGGTGTTCCTGGTGCTGTCACGTTTCCCGGAAGCGCAGGGCATGCTCAGGTTCTGGCTCAACCGTTGGCGCAGGCAGCGCGGCGCGTTGATCGAATACAAGTAACGCGAGCATGCAACTGTCTGTCCACGAGCCTGGCGCAGCGGCCATCGTGGCCTACTTGGCACCGGAAATTCCGGCGCTGTCGGCCACCTTCGTCTACGAAGAACTGCTGGCGCTGGAGCGATGCGGCGTGAAGGCGGTACCATTTTCGGTTCATCGGCCGACACACCCCGCTTCGGCTCAGGCCTCGCTGGCAGCACGCACACGTGTCTTGTATGGCGATTCGTCGGCCCGCGCGGTGTTGCAAGCGCTTGCCGCGCTGCCGCACTTCGGTCGCGGCAGCCTGGAGTCGTTCTCATGGCTGCTGAGCGACATGCTCGCCGTCAAGCCGTGGCGCCTGCAGGCCTGGAAGCTGGCCTACCAGTGGCTCGCCGCCGCCCGCCTCGCCCGGCTGCTGCAGGACGCGAGCTGCACTCACCTGCACGTGCATTTCGCGCACGTGCCCACGCAGATCGGCATGTATGCGGCCGCCTTCACCGGGCTGCCTTTCACCGTGATGGCGCACGCGAACGACATCTTCGAGCGCGCGCTGCTGCTGCCGCAGAAGGCCCGCCGAGCCCAGAAGATGCTCACCATCTCTCACCACAACGTCGTCTACCTGCGCTCGCTCGGCCTGCCGGCCGACAAACTGGCGGTCGTGCGCTGCGGCGTAAGTTTTCCGCCGCGGGCCGACCGGCCCGTCTTCGAGAAGCGCCCGCGCTATCGGATCGGGACCTTGGGCCGGCTGGTCGAGAAGAAAGGTGTCGACGATCTGCTGCGTGCCATGGCAAGGCTTCGCCATGACACGGAAGTCGAGTTGAGCATCGCCGGCGACGGCCCGCTGCGCACCGAGTTCGAAGCGCTGACCCGGCAGCTTGGCCTGCACGACCGCGTCCGCTTCGAAGGAGCGCTGGAACATGCGGCGGTCACTCCGTGGCTCCACACGCTCGACGCCTTCGTGCTGGCCTGCAAGACCGACGCGCAGGGCGACATGGATGGCATTCCGGTGGTGCTGATGGAAGCCATGTCGCAGGGCGTTCCTGTCGTGTCCACACGCTTGTCCGGCATCCCGGAGCTGGTGGTGCACGATCGCACCGGTCTGCTCGCCGAGCCCACCGACCCGGCCAGTCTGGCCGAGCAGTTGCAACGCCTGCTCGACGAGCCCCTGCTGCGCGAACGCCTGGCCACGGCGGCACAGGCCCATGTCGAGGCCGAATTCGGGCAAGCCGTGAACATCGATCGTCTGATGACGCACTGTGGCCTCGTGCCCGCTGCGGCAGACTCCCAGCCTTCGCCAACGAGCCCCGGCTCCATGAACCGCCGATACGTCCTCATATCGCCCTGCCGCAACGAAGCCGATTTCATGCGCCAGACGCTCGACACGGTGGTCGCGCAGTCGGTGCTCCCTGCGCGCTGGGTCATCGTCGACGACGGCTCTACCGACGCCACGCCGGCCATTCTGGCCGAATACCAGGCGCGGCACGACTGGATCACCGTGGTCACGCGCAAGGACCGTGGCCGCCGGGCGGTGGGCCCGGGCGTGATCGAAGCCTTCTACGACGGCTTCGATTCCATCGATCCGAACGACTACGACTATCTGTGCAAGCTCGACCTCGACCTGAGCCTGCCGCCCCGCTACTTCGAGCTGCTGATGCAGCGCATGGAAGCCGATCCCCGCCTCGCCACCTGTAGCGGCAAGGCCTATGTGCGCAAGGGCGATGCACTGGTCAACGAGAACCACGGCGACGACATGTCGCTCGGCATGACCAAGTTCTACCGCGCGCAACGCTTCCAGCAGATCGGCGGCTTCGTGCGAGAGGTCATGTGGGACGGCATCGACTGCCACCGCTGCCGCATGCTGGGTTACAGCGCCCGCAGTTGGGACGATCCCGACCTGCGCTTCGTCCATCTGCGGCCCATGGGCTCTAGCCAGACAGGCATCCTCACCGGCCGCATGCGGCACGGCTTCGGCCAGTACTTCATGGGCACCGGCTTCTTCTACATGCTGGCCAGCGCGCTGTTTCGTGTTCGTGAGGCGCCGGTTGTCGTGGGCAGCGCGGCCATGCTGTGGGGCTGGCTGAAGAGCGCGCTGCAAGGCAAGCCGCGCTACGGCGACCTGGCGTTTCGCCGCTTCCTGCGGCGCTATCAGTGGCGTGCCCTGATGGTCGGCAAGGAAAGAGCCCTGGCCGAAATTCACCGGGAGCAGGGCGTTGCAGCCGGACTTCAACCGTGAGGTCTACTGCCTGCTCGGCCTGCCCTTCGACGCGATCGGCCTGGACGCCGCGGTGCAGCGGGTCCAGCAGGCCGCGCGCGAGCGCAAGCCGTGTTTCCTGTCCACGCCCAACCTCAACTTCGTGGTCGCGGCGCAAACCGACGCGGCGTTTCGCAATTCGGTGCTGCACAGCGATCTGAGCATCGTCGACGGCATGCCGCTGGTCTGGGTGGCGCGGCTGCTCGGGTTGCCGCTGCGCGAACGAGTGGCCGGTGCCAGCGTGTTCGAACGCCTGCGGCGCGACGCCGGCACGCCCATCAAGCTCTTTTTCTTCGGCGGCGCCGATGGGGTGGCCCGTGCCGCATGCGAGAGCTTGAATGCCGAGCCGGGCGCATTGAGCTGCGTCGGTTTCGACGCGCCGGGCTTCGAGTCGGTTCAAGCGATGAGCGGCGAAGAGCGAATCGCCAGGGTCAACGCTGCTGGCGCCGATTTCGTGGTCGTCGCGCTGGGTGCGCGCAAGGGGCAGGCCTGGATCGAACACAACCGCTCGCGCCTGCGCGCGCCGGTGATCAGTCACTTGGGCGCCGTGATGAACTTCGTGGCCGGCAACGTGAAGCGTGCGCCGCCGTGGCTGCAACGCGGCGGGCTCGAATGGGTGTGGCGCATCAAGGAAGAGCCGGCGTTGTGGCGGCGATATGGGAGCGATGGGCTGGCGTTTGCCGCCTTGCTGATGCGGCGCGTCCTGCCGCTTGCGCTGCAATCCTTTCTCCGGCGGCCGAGCCGGCAACAACTCGGTGCTGCGAAAGTCAGTCTCGAAGAAGGCCCGCAAGCTGCCGTGCTGCGTCTGGAGGGTGCGTGGACGGCGGCGAATCTCGCGCCTCTGCGCAAGGCCTTCACTGACGCGGCCGGCAGCCGCGAGCCCCTACATCTCGATCTGTGGGGCGTTTCGCATCTCGACAGTGCAGCGATCGCGCTGATGAGCCTGCTCTGGGCCAGCCGCACCGGCAATCCCGGTGACGCGCTCCTCTTCGGCGTTCAGCCTCGAGTGCGTCGCCAGATCGAACTTTCGTGTTCGACCTATCTACTCGCCGAATGATCTCCACCCTCTTCAAGTCGCTTCGCAATCGGCTCAGCATTGCCCGCTTGAGGGGCTGGGCGGCGTGGTGGTCAATCGCCAACCCGGAGCCGGTTGCAAGTGAATCGGCCCTTCGCCTGCTGATCCTGCCGAGCGATCCGTGGACCCTGATCGGCGCAAAAGGCGACGAGGCGATGATGATGGCGGTGACCTCGCAGCTCCGCGAGAAGCACCCGCGCCTCACTGTCGGTGTCGTCACCGCGACGCCTCAGGCGCAAAAGGCCGCCGAGGGCCTCGGAATGATTGCTGTGCCTGCCTGGAGTTCGCACTTCGCGCAGGACTACGCCTGCATGCGGCGGTTTCGCCCGAACCGCGTTGCGATCGTCGGCGCAGATGTGATGGACGGCTACTACAGCCCGGTTCTCACCGCCAAGCTGCTGGTCCTGGCCGATGTCATGGCGCGCCGCGGAGTCAGGGCGATGATCCTCGGCTTCAGTTTCAACGCCCAGCCGAGCGGCTTGCTCAAGGCCGTGTTCAACCGTCTGAGCCCCGAGGTCGCGGTCAATGTGCGCGACAAAGTGTCCCTGGAACGTTTGCGCAGCTTCTGCCGAACGCCGGCCACCCTGGTGGCCGATGCCGCATTCATGCTCGAGCCGGCGGAGCCGACACCGGACATCGCGGCGGTGCACGCCTGGGCGTCGAGCCGCCGGGCGGCGGGCGATCGGGTGCTGGGCTTCAACATCCACCCGATGCTCGTGCGCTCGTCCAATGCGGATGACATCGCCGCGTTGGTGCGTGCCGCGGTCGATGCCCTGCGAACGGTCATGGCCCGGCGCGCCGTGTCGGTCCTGCTGATCTCGCACGACTACCGCGGCGCACAGAGCGACGACGCCTGCCTCGAGCCGCTTCATCGGGCCTTGGCCGACGAGCTGGGCCCGCGCCTGATGTACTGCACGCGCAAGTTCAGCGCAGCCGAACTTAAGGCCATTGCTGGCGAGATGGACGCCGTGGTCACGGGACGAATGCACCTGGCCATCGCAACGCTGGGCATGGGCAAGCCCGTCGCGGCCCTGACCTATCAGGACAAGTTTCACGGGCTTTTCGAGCATTTCGACTATCCCGAGAAGTACCTGCTGGCCCCCGCAGCGCTTGCCGATGGCGAGTCGCTGGTCCGCATGATGTGCGAGTTGATCGACGAGCTGCCGGCCCTTACGGCGCGGGTCGCCGAGCGATTGCCGGCGGTCATCGACGCGTCGCGCCGCAACGTCGACACCTTGCTTCAGGGGGCGCAATGACGGCGGGCCGGTTCGGCATACGCCAGGTGATAGACGGGGGCTTTTGCGTCGGCTGCGGCGCCTGCGCGGCCGCAGCGCGCGATCCTGCCGTGATGCGCTGGACGCCTTTCGAGCTTTATCAAGCCGACCTGACGCCGCTGGGCGAGCGTGCAGTCGATGCGCTCTCGCCGGTGTGCCCTTTCTCGGACGATGCTCTCGACGAGGACCGATTGGCCGAAGAACTGTGGCCCGACATGCCCGCGGCTCGGCCGGGAGTGATCGGGCGTTATCTGAGCGTGGGGGCCGGGCGAGTGGTCGATGCCGGCCTTGTCAAGCAGTCGAGCTCTGGCGGCCTGACCAGCTACGTGCTGCGCCAGTTACTCGAACGCGGGCTCGTGGACGGAATCATCCATGTCGGCGACACGGAAGGGGGCCCGAATGGCGCGGAGGGCACTCTCATGGGCTACCGCTTGTCATACCGTGCAGAAGACGTGGCGCGCAACAGCAAGTCTCGCTATTACCCAATTGAGATGTCGCGGGTGCTCGCGGCCGTGCGCGGGGACGGCAAGCGTTATGCGCTGGTCGGCGTGCCTTGCTTCATCAAGGCCGCCCGCCTGCTGTGCCGCGAAGACGATGCCTTGCGCGAGCAGCTCGTTTTCATGGTCGGGCTGGTGTGCGGCCACCTGAAAAGCGGTGCCTTCGCCAGGAACTTCGCCTGGCAGATGGGCGTGCCGCCCGAGCGGCTGGGCCGTTTCGATTTCCGGGTGAAGGACGAGCATCAATCCGCCAACGCCTATTCGGTCGCGGCCACCGAAGCAGGCACCGGGCGGGTGGTACAGGCCCCCTCGAGAACCTTGTTCGGCAGCGACTGGGGCCTCGCGATGTTCCGACCTCGCGCCTGCGATTTCTGCGACGACATCGCCGGCGAACTCGCCGACGTGTGCTTCGGCGACGCTTGGCTGCCCCAGTACGAAGGCGACTGGCGTGGCACGAACATCCATGTGCTGCGCAACGAGCAGGTTGCGTCCATCCTGAAAGAGGGCGAGCAGCGCGGCGACATCGTCCTGTTCGATTCCGACGCCGACGAGTTCGTCGCCAGCCAGGGCGGCAACTACCGGCATCGCCGCGAAGGTCTGCAAGTGCGCCTCGCGGACCGACACCGCGTACGGCAACCCGCGCCGCGCAAGCGCCAGTTCGGCGTCGAGCACCGGACTGCCCTGTTCAAGAGGTTTGTCTATCGCGCCCGCGTGGAGCTCGGCGATCACAGCCACGGCATGTTCCGCCGTGCCGTCGAAGCAGGCGATTACGGCGCGTTCCGCGCGGGGATGAAGCCTGCCCTCAGGCGTTACCGCCTGTTTGCTATGCTGAGTTCGGGGCGTGTGCTTGCGCAAATGATCGGCTTCGTGACGCGCCGTTTCGGCATGCGTCGTTGAGGCGCGACGTGCTCGGCTGCCGATAAAACAAGAATCGTCGACGTTCACCGTTCATGCCGCGACTCGCCATCGTCTCCGTCCACTACTACCCGCAATGCTGCGAAGCGAGTCTGCGGGAGTTGTCGAGAATCGCCGGACGGGCACCGCCTGCGCATTGCATCCTGGTCAACAACAATCCGGCGCTGCAGGACCGCTTGCTCGGGCTCGCAGGGCGTCATGCGTTCATCGATGCGGTGGCGCTGCACGACAACAGCGGGCACGAGTTCGGCGCATATCAGTTCGGCCTGAATCGGGTGCTTTCCAACGGCGAGTTCGATTGGGTGCTTTTTCTCAATGACACAGTCGCGACCCATCAGTTTTTTTGCAGTCGGCATCGCAAGACCTTGGCTTCGTATGTGACTGAGCCGGTCAGCCACCATGCCCCGGCGGCGGTGGGAAGCCTCGAGACCCTGCCTCGTCCGTATTGCATCGCAGGCGCCCGCTCGCATCGCTGGATCACGACCAACATCTTTGCTCTGAACCGACTGGCGCTCGGGGTTCTGAAGGGGCGTGTACATCATCCGCAACTCGATGGCCTGATCCGGGGCGTGGGGGACATCGATGCTTTCTTCTCCGACGATCTGGACGAAGCCCTGAAGAATCACTTGAAGGCCTGGCTCTTCGGTGCGCTGCCCGGTTCCAGGTGGCGCGAAGCCGCGCCGCTGACGGCGAGCAACGCAGGGCACTTCGCCGACAAGGCGCGGTCGATTCTTCAGGAGAAGTACCTGTCGGCATTGCTGGAGGAGGGCCGCACCTGCTTCATGAACTTGCGAAAGATGGACCCCTTCGACCGCGTCAGATGCCGGGCGGAGCAGGTCGTGTTCGACATCCGCAAGAGCTTGGGTCAGGCATGACCGCCCCTCGCATCCTTTTTGTCAGCCCGACCTCGCCGGACGACCGCTCGTACGGCGGTGCCTTGCGCAGCAATGTTTTGCTGCAGGCCTTGCGCAACTGCGGCGACGTCACGACGCTCGTGCTGACCCCCGGCAATGCGAACCGCTTCGTGCCGCATCCAGCCCCCGGTGTGCCGGCCAGCATCACCTTCCGGCATGCCTTCTTTCCCTGGCCGCAGCGCAGCCTGAATGCCGTTCGCAAGATGATCCGCGCAGCCCTGGAAGGCCGGAGCTTCGATTTGGTCGTGGTGCGCTACCTGTTGCTGGGTCTGTACGTGAGGCCCTGCGTGAATGCGCCGTTCATCCTGGACGCTGACGACCTTTCTAAACGCCATGCCAAGGAATCTGCGCCGCCCTTGCGACGCGCCGTGGCCGCTGGCAGGAAGCTGGCGCGCGACACAGTAACGAGGCTGGGCTTGCCGCGCTATTCGCACGTCTGGTTCGTCAACGAAGCCGACATGGCGACGTTTCGGGTCGTCTCGGGTTCGATGCTGCCGAACATCACGCCGGTGGTGAGCGTGCTGCCGTGCGCCGAACCGGGGCAACCGACGGTGCTCTTCGTCGGAAACCTGGAGTACGGCCCCAATGTGCAGGCGGTCGAGTACTTCGTCGCGCATTGCTGGCCGGACATCTACCGCTCCATGCCGTCCGCCCGGTTACAGATCGTCGGCAAGCGGTCTGGCGAGAACGGCAAGCGTTGGAGTGCCGTGGCGGGCGTCGACTCGCCCGGCTTCGTCGACGATCTCGTGGCTGAGTACGCCTGCGCGTCGCTGGTGATCGCGCCGGTGTTCAGCGGCGGCGGCACGCAGATCAAGGTGCTCGAAGCTTTAGCTCATGCGTGCGCGGTAGTGGTGTCGGATTTCGTGTGTTCCGGCTTCAAGCCCAAGCTGGAAGAAAACGTCCACTTCCTGGTTGCCAGAACACCGGCCGAGTGGGCGGCGTCGTGCATCGGCCTGATGCAAGACAAAGCGCGTGCCCGAACCCTGGGGGAAGCGGGCCGCGAGGCGGTCCGCCATCACTATTCGCCCGACAGCGTTGCCCGTTCGGTCGAAACCACCGTGGCGGCCTTGCTTAAATGAAGGTACTCGTCTTCGAGCAGTGGCATGGCGGCCACTACGACAACTATCTCGAGTGCTTGTTGCCGCGCCTTGCCGGGCTTGTGGACGAGGTCGTCGTCGCCGTGACGCCCCGATTCATGGCCTCACCCCAATCGCCTGGCAAGCGCGCCGGCCTCGCAGCTTTGGGCAACGTCGCGTTCACCGTCTCGGTTCCTGAGCTTTCGCCCCGGCTGCGGCCGGCCGACCGATACCGTGCGGCGAAAAACTTGGCCGACGCCATCCGGACGGTGAGGCCGGACTACACACTGCTGCCCTCGGCCGACGCTCAGAGCTGGGCCATCGCCGGGTCCCAGTTTCTGGGCCTCGACCTGTTGAAGGGTGCAGGCCCCGTCGAGGCCACCTTCCACACCGGCTACGGGCCTTCGTTGGTCACGGGCAAGCAGCGCTTCAAGGAACTGGTCTATGGCCGGATCTACGGCCACCTGCGGCTCGCACGCATGAACTTCGTCAACTTCAACTATTACGAGCACCTGAAGCGCAAACGGCACGAAGGCAAGACCGAGGTCAGGCTGGTCGGCGACCCGGTGCCCTCGCTCGAGCCCATCGGGCGCGAGGCGGCTTGCCGGCTGCTCGGCATCGACCCGGGCGGTCGTTACGTCGGCTTGCTCGGCTCGCTCGACCGCCGAAAAGCCATTCCGGAACTGCTCGCCGCTTTTCGCGACGCCAGGCTGGCCGCCACCGACCGGCTGCTGCTCGGCGGCCGGTTGGCGCCGGAGTTCGCCGCCCTCATCCGCGATCGGTATGCGGATTTGCTGGCGAGCGGGCGGCTGGTTGTGATGAACCGTTTTCTGTCGGTCGAGGAGCTCGGGCATGGGTTCGAAGCGCTCGATCTGGTCACTCCCGTCTACTACGACTTCCCGGGCCTGGCCTCGCTCGCGTTGAAGGCCGTGGCGGCCGGCCGACCCGTCGTCGTCAACGACCTGGGCTGGTCGCGCAGTCTGGTGCTGAGATTCGAAGTAGGCCAGCGGGTGAACATTGCCGACAGCGGCGCGTTTGCGCGAGCGCTCGAGAGCGGGCTCGAGGCGGCTGAGGATTACCGAAACAGCGAAGCGGTTTCCCGGTTGCTGCAGTTCCATTCGGTTGAGAACTTCACCGACAACATGCTCGAAGGCGTCACCCTTCATTGCGGCGGCAAACTGCCGCCCAAGCGCTGCGATTGGTCCTGGGTTCTGGAGGCCTTGCCCCCCGAACGCCGCCACCTGCAGTAGAGCGCCGGAGCTTCGAGCACATGAGCGAGCAAAGTGAATCACCAGCGCAGGAGCGGTCCGCGTTGCGCCTGCTGATCGTGGCGGAGCATGCTTCAGCCCAGTTCGGTGGCGAGGCGGCGCTGGCGCTGCATTACTTCCGCGTCTTTCGTCAGCGCGGCATGGCCGTCTGGCTGGTGACCCACGCCCGACGGCGGGAAGAACTGACCGGGCTTTTTCCGGGCGAGCAGCGCATCCACTACATCGAAGATACGCCGCTGCACCGCTTGATGCACCGCCTGGGCAGCAAGCTGCCGACGCGCATCGCCTTTTTCACCCTCGGGTTTGTTTCGCGTCTTTCCACGCAAGTGGCGCAGCGCAAGGTGGTCCGGCGTCTGGTCTCGGCCGAAGGCATCGACGTCGTGCACCAGCCCATGCCGGTGTCGCCGCGCGAGCCCTCGATGATGTTCGGCTTCGGCGTGCCGGTGCTCATCGGCCCGATGAACGGCGGCATGGACTATCCCCCGGCGTTTCGCCGCCACCGCGGCGCGGTCGAACGTGCAATGTTTGGCGTGGGCACGCTCGCCTCGGGCGTGCTGAACCGGCTCATGCCCGGCAAGCGCCAGGCCGCACTCTTGCTGGTCGCCAATGAGCGCACGCGGCGTGCTCTGCCTGCGGGGATCAATACGCGGGTGCATGAGGTGGTTGAGAACGGCGTGGATTTGGCGCTGTGGCAGCCGGTCACGGCGAAGCGCCCCGAGCCCGCGGAAGTGACCACCTTCGTCTTCATGGGCCGGCTCGTGGCATTGAAGGCGGTTGACATTCTGCTGCGCGCGTTCAAGGCGGCGTCGGCCCGGGTGCGCATACGCCTTGTCGTCATCGGCGATGGCGTCGAGCGGCAGCGTCTGCAAGCGCTGGCCTCGAGCCTGGGCTTTGGCGACGGCAAGCAGGACGGCGAAGGGCAGGTGTGCTTCACGGGTTGGCTCTCCCAGCGAGCCTGCGCCGAGAGCCTCGTGCGAGCGGATTGCCTGGTGCTGCCCAGCATTCATGAGTGCGGTGGCGCCGTGGTGCTGGAGGCCATGTCGATGAGCAAGCCGGTCATTGCCACCGCCTGGGGCGGGCCGCTCGATTACCTCGATCACAGCTGCGGCGTGCTTGTACAGCCGGCAAACGCAGAGGGGCTGGCCGAAGGTTTTGCTGAGGCGATGGTGCAGCTCGCCAGTTCGCCCGCGGAGCGGGGACGCATGGGTCGGGCCGGGCGGGCTAAAGTGCTGCGCGATTACGACTGGGAGGTCAAAGCCGACCGGATGTTGGAGTTGTACGACGCGGCTCGCCATGCGCGCACCCTTGAGCCATCGATCGATCCGAAGCGTCCCCACCCGACCTGAGCACGTCATGCAAGCAAGCACCTTCTTCCTGATCATCGGCAGTGTCGCCATGTCGGCCTTCGCGCAAATCCTGCTCAAGACGGGCATGAGCAATGCCCAGATCGGCGCCACGCTGGCTTCGCGGCGCTGGGGCGAACTGGCGTTGCAAGTCGGTACCAACCAGTGGGTGGTGCTGGGCTTGCTGCTCTATTTCCTGAGCGCCGTCGTGTGGCTCGGCGTGCTGGCCCGAGTGGAGGTGAGCTTCGCCTACCCGTTCGTCGGCATCGGTTTCGTCTTCACCATGCTGCTCGGCTGGCTGGTGATGGGCGACGCCCTCAACGTGCAGCGCGTGGCAGGCACGCTGTTGATCGCCGGCGGCGTGGTGATGATCGCGCGGGGCGGCTGATGACGGCCGAATCGCGCTTGCCTCTTTGCATCGACTGCGACGGCACGCTCATCCGCACCGACCTGCTGCATGAGTCGGCGCTGTTGCTGCTCAAACGTTCCTGGTTGTCCGTTTTGCTGCTGCCCTTGTGGCTGCTCAAGGGGAAGGCCTTTCTCAAGCAGCGCATTGCCGAGCGCGTGGAACTCGACGCGGCGACGCTGCCCTACAACGAGGATGTCGTGGCACTCACGCGCCAAGCGCGCAGCGAAGGCCGCACCACCGTGCTGGCGACCGCCTCGCCGCGCTGCCAGGCCGAGGCCGTGGCGCGGCACCTCGACGTCTTCGACCAGGTTGTGGCCACCGAAGGCGAGGTGAACCTGTCGGGCCGGCGCAAGGCCGCCCGGCTCGAGCAGATGTTCGGGCGAGGCGGCTTCGTCTACGCCGGCAATGGTCCGACCGATCTCCCCGTTTGGGCGGCCAGCGGCGGCGCCATCGTGGTCAGTTCATCGCGCGCCCTGCAGCGCGCCGCCGCGCTGGCGGCCACCGTGGTGCAGACGATCTCGCTGCCCCGGCCTTCGCTGAAAATCATTGCCAAGGCGGTGCGACTGCATCAGTGGGCGAAGAACTTGCTGGTTTTCATCCCGCTGCTGGCCGCCCACCAGACGTCCGACGGCGCGGCCGTCATGGCGGCGCTGCTGGCCTTTCTGGCCTTCGGGCTGTGTGCCTCGGCCGTCTATGTGATCAACGACCTGCTCGATCTGCCGGCGGACCGGGTCCATTCGCGCAAGCGCAATCGGCCCTTCGCTTGCGGCGCAATGTCCATTGCACAGGGGGTGGGCATGGTGCCGCTGCTGTTGGCCGGCGCGGTGACGATCTGCACGCAGTTGCCGCTTGCTTTCGCCGGCACCCTGCTGGCGTACTTTGCAATCACCTGCCTCTACTCTGTTTGGCTCAAGAACCAGGTGGTCGTGGACGTGATGCTGCTGGCCTCGCTCTACACCTCGCGCATCATCGCCGGCGCGGCGGCGACGGCCATCGTGCCCTCGTTCTGGCTGCTCGCGTTTTCGATGTTCATGTTCTTGAGCCTGGCCATCGTCAAACGGTATTCGGAAATGCTGGTGGTACGCGAGCAGCACAAGGACAAGGCCGCCGGGCGAGGCTATCTGGTGAGCGACATGCCGGTACTGCTGAGCCAGGGCACGGCGGCCGGCTACATCGCCATTCTGGTCATGGCGCTGTACGTCAACAGTGCCGATGTCGGCGGGCTCTATCCCAACCGCTGGGCCTTGTGGATGGTGTTGCCGCCGCTGCTCTACTGGATCACGCGTGTGTGGATGAAATCGCACCGCGGCGAGATGCACGACGATCCGGTGGTGTTCGCCGCGACCGACAAACAAAGCTGGCTGCTGGCGGCGTGGATCGCCGCGGCGCTTTGGTTGGCGACGGTGCATTGAGGAATGGGCATGACGACACAAGCGCAGCGATCGACGTTCGGCGGTAACGAGATTTCGCTTCGCCAGTTGGCGTGGGTGCTCGCCGCGGCCCTCGCTCTGCGCATCGGCTGGGCGGTGCTGGTGCCGGTGGTGCCCTTGTCGGACAGCGTGGCCTACGAGACCTTCGCCCGCAATCTGGTCCTGCACGGCGTTTACGGCTGGACGCCCCACGAGCCCTTTGCTTTCTGGCCGCCGGGAACGTCTTTCCTTTACGCCGCCGTCTACAAGCTGTTCGGCTTCGGGCACTTCAACATCGTGCTGCTGAACCTGCTGATCTCAGCCGCACTGATCGTCACCTCGGCGCGGGTTGCCGCGCGGTTCTTCGGCGCGCAGGTGGCGCTGTTCACCGCAGCGGTGCTTGCCGTGTGGCCCACGCTCGTGTTGTTCACGACCGTGCTGGCCAGCGAGCTGCCCTTCCTGCTGTTCACCATGCTGGCGCTCGACGTCTGGACTGCACCGCGCGGCTCCGTCCTGTTTCGCGGCCTGCTCGCCGGCGTGCTGCTGGGCGCTGCAGCCCTGGTGCGGCCGCTCGCGCTGGCCCTGCCGGTCGTGTACGGTGCGGCGGTGCTGTTCAGCTCGGCGGTCCCGCGCCAAGTGCTGCGTTCGCAAATGCAAGTGACCGTGCTGGCCCTGGCCGCCATGGCCTGCGTGGTGTCGCCTTGGACTTGGCGCAACTACCAGCTCTATGGCGCGCCGGTGCTCATCTCGACCAACGGCGGCATCACGCTGTGGATGGGCAATTCACCGGGAACGCGAGGCGACTACATGCCCATTCCGGAACGCCTCAACCACCTCAACGACCACGAGCAATCGGTCGTGCTGGGCGACGAAGCCAAGCGCTACATCCTGGACGACCCGGCCGGATTTGCGGTGCGCACACTGCGCAAGCTGATTTTCCTGTACGGCAACGAATCGATCGGTGTGATCTGGAACGCAGGCGGTATCAGCGAGTCCTTTGGTGAGCCTGCCGTGCTCTGGTTGAAGCGCTTCACGCAGTTGAGCTGGGTGCTGATTTTCCTGACCGCGGCGTGGGGCGCCTGGGTGCTGCTGCGACGCCTGGGCTGGCGCCGATTTATCCTGTCGCCGCCCGTTGTCACCATCGCCTTCTACAGTGCGGTGCACAGCATCGTGGTGTCGCAAGACCGCTATCACCTCGCCTTCGCGGCGCAGTTCGCCATGCTGACGGCAGCCGGGGTCGCTCACCTGAGCCGGCCTGAGAGCCGCGTGCGGCGAGCGATCGGCCGCGGCCGCAGTGCTGCCGCCACATCGGCGTGAGCCTCGAAGGAATTGAACCGGCATGAGCCAGAAAAGTTTTTCGCTCGCAGTGGTCGGCACGGGTTTCGCGTCGACCTTCTTCCTGCTCGAGTATCTGAAGTACGCACGGAAGGACGAGCGCATCCTGGTCCTGGAACGCGGCCGCCGCGTCGATCCGGCGCTGCGCTTGCAGCGCCGTGGCATTTTCGGCGGCCCCGGATTCAACGACCTGATCATCAACCGCACACCGCAAAAGGGGTGGGTGCAAAACATCGCTTTCGGCGGCGGTTCGTGCTGGACCGGCAACACGCCGCGCATGCACCCCAACGATTTCCACACACACAGCCTTTATGGCGTGGGGACCGACTGGCCGCTCACCTACGAAGACATCGAGCCCTACTACGTTCGCGTCGAGCACGCGATGGGGATCGCCGGCGCGTCGGAGGGCCCGTTCCCGCGGTCCGAGCCTTATCGATATCCGGCGCATCGTTTCAACGCCTTCGACGAGGTGCTTGCCGCCAAGTACCCGGGCCAGCACATTCATTTTCCGAGTGCGCGCTCGAGCAGCGTCGAGACGGGCCGCCCCGTCTGCTGTGCTTCGGGCGTGTGCTCGGTGTGCCCCATCAGCTCCAAGTTCCAGATCGACCTGCACATGGCGCAGCTCTACGACGACCCTCGCATCACGCTGCTGCTGGAGGCGGAAGTCGAGCGGGTGGACATCGAGGCGGGACAAGTCACCGGCGTGCAGTACCGTCGCGATGGCCGGGAGCAGCACGCCGCCGCCGATCTGGTGGCGGTGGGTGCACACGCCATCATGACGCCGTTCATCTTGCTGCGATCCGGCCTGAGCGACCCGGCGCTGGGGCGCTACCTCAACGAACAGATCTCGCGCGACGTGCAGATCGATCTGGTGGGCGTCGACAACTACGGCGGCGGCCAGGCCGTCACGGGGCTCGGAGCGATGTTCCTCGACGGTGCGTTTCGCAGGGACCGGCCCGCGTGTTTGGTTGAGAACTGGAACGTGCCCTGGCTGCGGGCCGAGCACGGCCGTTGGCGACAGCGGGCGCTGCTCAAGTTCGTTTTTGAAGACCTGCCCAGCGCCGACAACCATGTGGCGCTGGCGCCGGAGGATGGGTCGAAGCCGGCAATTCACTATCCGCGGGCGTCGAGCTACATGCAGGCAGGCTTCGATTCGCTCGAGGGCCGGGTGACGGAGCTGCTCAGCGGCCTGCCGGTGGAGTCATTCCACATCCTGCCCAAGCAAGGCATCGGTGGCTCGGCGCATATTCAGGGCACCACCCGCATGGGCACCGACCCGCAAACGAGCGTGGTCGATGCCGATCTGCGCCATCACGCCTTGCGCAATCTGCTGGTGCTGGGCGGCGGGAGTTTTCCGACTTGTCCCGCGGCCAACCCGACCTTGACGCTCTCCGCGCTGTCGATGCGTGCGGCCGAGCGCCTCTTCGTCTGAGGTTCGCCATGACGATTGCACGGCGCAAGTTCCTGGGTTTGGGCGTGAGTCTGGCGGCAGGCGCCACCGCGCTGTACACGGCCTACAAATGGCGCTGGGGAGAGCCGACGGAGGTGATCGTCGCGATCCTTCATCGCCGCGTCGGTGACCTGCGTGTCGATGCGGCAAGCTTCGACCGCTTTGCTACTGAGTACGTCGACTACCGGAAGGATTACCGGCGCCAGCTCTCCGTCCTGTCCATCGTTTCCCTGCCCTTCCAGTACGTCACCCCGTACGGCTGGATCGAACAGGGCGGCGCACTGCGCCGGCTCGAGGACAACGTGGTCTCGCTCTATCTGTTGTCGACGGACTTTTTCCTGGGCGGTGCTGACGAAAGCCGGCCGGTAAGCTATCTGTCGTTCTACGATCCGTACGCGTCGGTATGCCGCAATCCGTTCATGGGGCCTGCGTAGCAAGCGCTTCCTCGAAATCCTAGGGCGCCGGCTGGGCGAGCCTATTGGACGACGATCCCGGTGGGCGCCGCCGGTACAGGAGGGGGCGTGTTGCCGTTCTCGAACGCGCCGATATCAGGCAGGGCATCGCGCGGTTTACCCAAAATATCGGTAGAGGCGCTTAGCGCTCGGCTACCCGCGTTGATAGCAGGCGAACCGAGACGTACCGTCATGCTCCATTGATTTGCTGCGCCGGGTGCGGCCACAAGCAAGGGATCGGTATTTCGGCTACCGCTATCCCAGCCTCCGGCTTGCGCCGCGGTAAGTGTTGAATGCTGATCGCTCCACTTGCCTGCGCCGCCAGTGCGAAAACAGATGTTGTCGCCGAACGCAGCAAATGACGACAAGGTCCGATCGCCGGTTTTGAAGCACTTCGCCTCCGAATGCGAGCGGGGGCCGAGATAAATCATGTTCGAAACGACCTTGTCATTCGAAGACGCGGCCGAGTTGACTCGAATCGCTGCACTGTTTCCCGAGGGGCTGTTCACGTACACGGAGTTGTTGCGTACGGTGATTGCGTAGTCCTTCGCGCCTGGAGAAGTGAAGCTGCCGTCCGGTACCGCGATGCCGGTGAAGTCAGAGTCCACGAAACCCACGACGGTGTTGTTCTCTATCACGCAGTTAGGACAGGCGTTGACGCCAATGCCGATCGCACCGGCCGCGCCGCCCAGCACAACTGTGTTGCCGCGAATGACCGTGCCATCGAAACCCATGTACTTGGTGCTGCTCTGATACCCATTGATCTGAATGCCGTAGCAACCCCAGTTGGCGGTCAACTCAATGATGGTGTTGTTTTCGATCAGGGTGTTTACCAAGTGATCGTGACCGACCAGCGAGACTCCCGTACAACGGCCGTTGACCATTGCGCTGTTGGTCAGCGTGTTGCCGCGTAGAACCATGTTCTCGGCGTAATCGCTCAGATAAATGTTGTGGTAACGGGAGCCACCCTTGAAGCCGTTGTTGTCAAACACGTTATTTTCGAGCACGGTTTTATAGCCGCCGCCAAGAAAACCCTGCGCGAAATTGTTGATGATGCGTGAATTCCGGATCGTGATATTTTCGATCCGCGTCGGTGGATTGTGCTTTTGTTGAGCCACATAGACGCCAATTCCAAAATCTCGGATGGTGACGTTTTCGAGCAGGACGTCGGACACGTTCTGATAGAAAAAGAAGCCGCTACCGTAGTAGTTGGGCGCACCCGTGCCGGTGATGTCCAGGTTACGGAACTTGAAACCGCTGCCGGCGCGGGTCATGTTGAACCCCGCTGAATTAAGAGCGTTCACATTGGTCGAAGGAGTGAACCTGATGATGGGCAGTGTTTCGCCGCCCCAGGAGGGCCTGTAGTCGGTGAGCACCAAAGATTGAGTGGAGCTCTTGAGTTGCCCAAGGTAGAGCATCCCGTTGAACTCGAGTGCACTGCCTCGCGCGAATGCCAGTACATACTCGCCGTCAGCCCGGTTCTTCACGGTGAAACCCGCCAAGGTGCGTCGCGGCTTGGCGGGATCGTCACCGACGTTGGTGTCGTTGCCAGGCACGCATGCGGCGCTGGCGCCTGATGCGCAGTCGCTGAAGTAAAAGACGGTAGCGTTTGCGGCCATGCCGCTTGAGGCCAAAGCTAGCGCGACGCCAAGACGGTTAAGAAAAAGTTTCATTGGTCTTTCCAGGTTGCCGTGTCACCGAAGACGCGGTTTCAAGCAGATCGCCTCGATCTGATGCCGCGCGCATTCACGCGATGCTGCCGTGAAACGGTCTCATGAATTCGGATTGCGCTGACGTGTTGGTCTCTGGAAGCAGCGGACACTTACTCAATCGACTTGCGGACCTCGGCCGACGCTAGGCTCTCGATATTGGCGGAGTTGTACGCGGCAACGACCAGATAATAAGTGCTTGCGGGCAACCCCTTCAGCACGTGGTTCAACTTGTGAGGATCGTCGATCTCAACAGTGTTTGAGTAGCTGCCGCTACTCGTGCCATACCGAACCCGGTAGCCCGCCAGATCGGTCAGCGGTGACCCGTCTGCATTGGTCTGGGGTGCGATCCACGCCAGCGTGATGTTGCCGCTCTGCGTCGTGGGCCGTGTGTGCGGCGCTGTCGGCGCTTCGACGTCGCCAGTCTGCGCCACTGAGACGCTGCAGGTCTTCACCTTCCCAGGTACTGGGTCGCCGAAAACGCTGTTTGTGCAACGAACCTTGCCGTTGTAGGTTGCGTACTTGTACAAACCACCGCTGCCATAGCGGACTTTGCGCGTGCCGCTGAAGCTGCACATGCCCTGCTCACTGGAACAGAAGCTCCACGCAGCTGCCATTGCGTCAGAAGAGTCTTCCCTGGCCAGGCTGGCTTCGGCAGGCCCGTCGCTGTCGTTTAGGGCGGTCGTCGCCTTGGCGTCACCACCATTGCTCCCGCCGCAGGCGGAAAGCATGAGGACGCAAGCGGTCAGAAGCGATGCAAGGATTGAAGTTCGATCGTGGCGTAGCTCAGTCATGACTTTCCTCGGGCGCAGAGTCCTCCTAATAACGGCGGCTTCCGAGGCGGGCTTAAACGCTCTTGCGTTACAAAACGCAGTGACTGCGTAATGATGGGCGTGTCGGTGCGGCCTAGCACCGTGCCGACGAAGGGCGAGCGGACAGCAGCGAACGCTGGCCGCTTCGCCCGGTGGCTGATGAAATTCACGAGGAGCCTCCGCAAAGCCGCTTCGAATCTGTGTCGAAACTGGTGCGGAGGATGGTGACTGCACCCGGCTCTCCGTACGGTAAGCACCTGTTGGATGTGCGACTGCGCGCAAGCATCAGCCGGGCAAGGCTCGGATCGACACTACTGCGGCATGGCGGCGTTTGCGTGACCGATTTCATGTGCACCTCGGTCAGGTGCCCCGATTCACCAATGCTTCGCCGCCGCCACCTCGGAACGTTATGTTGCAATCCTCGTCATATCATCCGCCACGCAAGATTCGAAACCTGGATATGGAAGGCTGATTCGATGATGTTTGCTCCGACCCGCCGCGCCCTTTTGATGTCGACACTGATGTGTACGGCCGCTGCAGGCGCCTATGCGCTGCGCCCAAGCAAGAACCGGACGTCTTCCGCCGTCGAACCGACCGTTGACCTCGAACTGCTGGTTCCGAAGCAATTCGGGGATTGGCGTGAAGAGGCGCAGCAAGTCGCCCAGGTGGTCAACCCGCAGACGCAGGAACTGCTGGACAAGCTGTACAACCAGATCCTGTCGCGCAACTACGTCAGCAAGGGCGGCGAGCGCATCATGTTGTCGCTGGCCTACGGCGGCGACCAGCGCGGCTCGCTGGAGGCCCACAAGCCCGAGGTCTGCTATCCGGCGCAAGGCTTCCAAGTGCTCGCGCAGTCCGACGGCACGCTCGGCACCGCCTACGGGAGCATTCCGGTTCGGCGCCTCAACACCAGCATGGGTCGCCGGGTCGAGCCGCTGACGTACTGGTTCACCGTGGGCGAAAGCACTGTGCAGAGCCGTTGGGAGAAGCGACTGGTCGAAATCAGGCTTACCCTGACGGGGCAGATTCCCGACGGCTTGCTGTTCCGGGTCTCGTCGATCGACCCCGACCCTGCTCACGCCTGGAAGGTGCAGGAGCAGTTCGTCAATGCACTGCTGAGCGCCGTCGAGGCCAAGGACCGGGCCCGGCTCGCCGGCTTGTCCGTCGCCTGAGGACCGAGCTGGTCAATGCCCGCTTCTGGGGCCGCGACCGGCCCTTACTGCAACCGCAGCGCCGCCGAGCAGTAAGCGGTGGTGGCGTCGTAGCCGAACGAGCCGGTGCTCGTGGAGATTTCGGTGTCCCGGCTGTAGTACGCCAGGCCGCAACCGAGGCTCCATGCGCGGCTGATTGCATAGCTGGCCGCCAAGCGCAGGGATTTGGTGTTGCCGGTGCTGTCGCTGTCGTCGTCCGCGCCTTCGACGAAGCGGGTGTCGTAGCGATCGCGTGAATAACCGACGCTGGCATTCACGACGATCTTCGCCGTCGCCTCCCAGTTGGCGCTGACGTTTAGGGAATCGCTGCGCCGGGCGTCGGTCAGGTAGGAGACTGTGCCTGTCTGCGTCGGTGCCGGTGCCAGAGGATCGCTCGGTGCGAGGAACTCGTCGGGGAGAAAGCGGCTGCCGGTGCCCGTTCCCGTGTTGCGCGACAGGCTCGTCGTGACGGTGGTCTTGCCGGTGGCCGCATATACCCAGTTGAGCGCGCCGGTGATCCCGTTGAAGTCGCGCGCCGTCACCAGATCGTGTTCTTCGTCGGTATGGCTGATCCGCGCACTCAGGACGCTGCGGCCGGTCGCTTGGTATTGAGCGGTCAGGTCGATGTCGCGGCGATCGTAGTCGTCGGGAACGGTTTCTCCCGTGTTGAGGTCGACCGTGTCGGGATACTCGCCTTCGGTGAAGCGGGCGGTCAGGCCGAACGACCATGGCCCGCCCGGGCGAAAGCGCAGGCCGCCGCCCACCGTGGAACTCTTGCGATCACGGCTGGAAAAGCCGCCATCGGAGTAACTGATGTCGGTGTGGTTGGCGAGCGCCTCGAGACCGACGACGCCGCGGCCGTACTGCGCGCTGAGATCGAGCACGTTCGCCTGCTCGCGGTTCTTGCCTGTCCGGTCGGCCGAGAAACTGCCGTAGTCGGCAAAACTGGCCTGGTTCTGCGAGGCGCGCACGCGCGCAGTGCCGTTCAGGCGCGAGCCGGCTTCCCAGGCCAGGCCGAGCATCAGGTTGTAGCCAAGGCCGTTGAGCTGGTCGTTGTCCTGGTAGACATTGCCGCTCACGCCGGCGTTGCCGAAGACGCGCTGGCGCCCGATCTGCTGGTCGAAGCCACCGGTCAGCGCCGTGCTCGAAATGACGTCGCTGTCCTCGTCGCGCTGCGCTCGGAACAAATTGGAGTCGTAGCTCAGCGTCTGCGATACCTGAACGTAGTACGGCCTCAGCGGCGAATCCAGGCCTTCCGGAAGCACCAACTGCGCGCTCACCGGGCCGGCGATCAGCAGCGAAGCCATAGCGCCGGCCAGGGATGCCAAAGGTAGTTTGCGAAAGCTCGTGCGGCGGGGCGTGCGGTTCATCGGGTCTCCTAGATTGGTTCGGCGTTGTTCTTCTTCAATAGGCGTGGCTGTCGAACAGCAGCAGCCGCACGGTGCGCGCAATGATCTGCAGATCGAGCCCCAGCGACCAGTTGCGCAGGTATTCCAGATCGAACTCCACGCGCGCACGCATCTTCTCGATCGTATCGGTTTCCCCGCGCAGGCCGTTGACCTGCGCCCATCCGGTGATGCCCGGCTTGACCTTGTGGCGAACCATGTAGGCCTTGATGAGCTCGCGGTAAAGCTCGTTGTGCGCAACCGCGTGAGGCCGCGGCCCGACGATGCTCATGTGGCCTTGCAGCACATTGAAGAACTGCGGCAGCTCGTCGAGAGAGGTGCGCCGCAGGAAAGCGCCGAAGCGCGTGACGCGCGGGTCATGGCGCGTGGCCTGCGGCACCGTGTCGCCGTCGTCCTGGGCGGTCATCGAGCGGAATTTATAGACCGTGATCTCCTCGCCGTCCAAGCCGTTGCGGCGCTGCTTGAAGATCACCGGGCCGGGCGAGCTGAGCTTCACGCCGATGGCAATGAGCACCAGCAGCGGCGAGATGAGCACCAGGATCAAGACGGACAGCGCGACGTCCGACAGGCGCTTGACCATGTCGTTGGTGCCGGTGAAGGGCGTCTCGCAGATGCCCACGACCGGCACGCCGTTCATGTCCTGCAGGCGGCCCTGGATGATGCTGATGCCGAACACGTCCGGCACGAAGAACAGCGACGCCGTGGTGCCTTGCACCGACTCGAGCAGGCGCACGATGCGCGGCTGCGAGCCGAGCGGCAGGGTGATGTAGACCTCGCGGATGCCGTGCGCCACCACGTAGGGTGCCACGTCGGCCAGCGTGCCCAGCCGCCGGCTCGCGGTTTCAACGTCGACGCGCTCGTCGGTGCGGTCGTCGAAGTAGCCGATCACGTCGATCAGCGCGTCGTCGCGGCTGGCCAGGGCCCGCGCCACCTTGACGCCCAGCGGTCCCGCCCCGACGATGATGGCGGCACGGCGGTTGTGCGGAAGCCGCGCGCTGTGCCGGATGGCGAGCCGCCCGATCGTCACCGCGATCCAGAGCAACACCGGCGTCGCCACCGTCCAGACCAGGAGCACTTCGTTCTCGAAGTAATTCAGACTGCGCGTCGCATAGCCGCACAAGGCGAGCACCAGCAGCAGGCTGATCCACGATTGCAGGATGTCGACCGCAGCGGCCAGGCCGCTGTCGCGGAAGCGGTTGCGGCCGGGAAACGTCAGCGCGAAGACCAGCAGGCAGACCGTCAGCGTCGAGCGCAGCACCGGCTCGTCGTAGGCGAGGGTCACGCCCAGGAAGCAAGCGACGGTGATCGAGGGCTCGAGCAGCGCGGCCACGAACGACGTGACGGATTGCGGGGCGCTGTAGAACGTCCTCTTGTTGCGGTCTTCGAACATGCAGGTGGTCGGTGGCGGTTCGTCTCGGTCGGCACGGCCGCAGACGCACACGGGCCGGCCTTGACCGAAAGGGATTGTCGCTAAAAAGCGGGGGCGGTCCTCCCCGTGCACAGGGGTGCGGGTTGCGCGCCACAGTTACGGTGTGTTGCCGCACGCACCCGGCCCCTACAATCTTTTTCGTGCCGATATCACTACCGTTCTCGCTCATGCCGCCCGTGCTGGACCGCGCGCTGTTGTGGCTCAACCATGTGTTGGCCGCGGAGCCGGCGGCGACCGCACGTCTGGCTGCGCATGCCGGGCGCAAGGTCACCGTGCAGTGGCAGGGGCCCGCAGGTCCGTGGCCCTTGCCCTTGCCCCCCGATGTGGTGCTGCGCATCACGCCCGCCGGCTTGTGCGAAAGCGTCGAGGGCGAGCCCGACACGGCTCTCCCGTCGGCGACAGGCCTGCGCGTCACGGTCGTCTTGCCGGCGCCGCACCAGTTGCCGGGCCTGTGGCTCACCGGCAAGCGGCCGCCGGTAAATGTGGAGGGCGATGCGCAGTTCGCCGCCGATGTGGCCTGGCTCGCGGAGAACCTGCGCTGGGATGTCGAGCACGATCTTTCGCGCTTCGTCGGCGACGCGGCGGCTCACGAGCTGATGCGCTTCGGCGCGGCACTGCGTGACGGGTTGCGCGGCGCCGCGCGCGGTGCGGGCGACCTCTGGAGTCAGCGCCCTGGCGCCCGTGCAGCGACCTCGCGATGAGGCACTTGCTGCGCCTGGGCTTCATCACGCTCACGGTTCTGCGTTTCGGGCTCGACGAGCTCGCGCTGTCAAGCTTCAAGCACCGTTGGTTGCGCGCGCTGGCGCGCATCGTGGCCACCGGCCGCCGGCTCGATGCGCCACGCGGGCAACGCCTGCGCCATGCGCTCGAGCGGCTCGGGCCGATCTTCGTGAAGTTCGGGCAGGTGCTGTCGACGCGGCGCGATCTGCTCCCTGAAGACATTGCCGACGAGTTGACCAAGCTGCAGGACGCGGTGCCGCCGTTTCCCGCCGAGCAGGCCGCCGCGTTGGTCGAGGCCGCGTTCCGCCGGCCGCTGACCGACATCTTCGCCAGTTTCGACCGCGAGCCCGTCGCCAGCGCCTCGATCGCGCAGGTGCATTTCGCGGTGCTGCGCGACGGGCGAGAGGTGGCGGTGAAGGTGCTGCGCCCCGGCATGCTGTCGGTGATCGACGACGATCTGTCCTTGCTGCGCACCCTGGCCGGCTGGGTCGAGCGCAATTCGTCCGACGGCAAGCGGCTCAAGCCGCGCGAGGTGGTGGCCGAGTTCAGCAACTACCTGCACGACGAGCTCGACCTGGTGCGCGAGGCGGCCAACGGCGCGCAACTGCGCCGCAACATGGAGCCGCTGGGCCTGCTGATGATCCCGGAGATGGTGTGGGATCTGTGCACCTCCACCGTGATCGTGATGGAGCGGATGACGGGCGTGCCGATCGGCCAGACCGCGCGTCTGCGCGCCGCCGGCGTCGATTTCAAGAAGCTGGCGCGCGACGGCGTCACCATCTTCTTCACCCAGGTGTTTCGCGACGGCTTTTTCCATGCCGACATGCACCCCGGCAACATCCAGGTCAGCCTCGCGCCGCAGACCTTCGGGCGCTACATCGCGCTCGATTTCGGGATCATCGGCACGCTGACCGAAAGCGACAAGGACTACCTGGCGCAGAACTTCATCGCCTTCTTCCGACGCGACTACAAGCGCGTGGCCGAGTTGCACCTCGAGTCGGGCTGGGTGCCACCCGGCACGCGGATCGGTGACCTCGAAGGCGCGGTGCGCGCCTGCTGCGAGCCCTATTTCGACCGGCCCCTGAGCGAGATTTCGCTCGGCCAGGTGCTGCTGCGGCTGTTCCAGACCTCGCGCCGCTTCAACGTCGAGATCCAGCCGCAGCTCGTGCTGCTGCAAAAGACGCTGCTCAACATCGAAGGCCTGGGCCGCCAGCTCGACCCCGAGCTCGACCTGTGGAGCACGGCCAAGCCTTTCCTGGAGCGCTGGATGGCCGAGCAGATCGGCTGGCGCGGCTTGCTGGAGCGCTTCAAGGACGAGGCGCCGCGCTACGCCAAGCTCACGCCCGAGCTGCCGCGGCTACTGCACGATGCGTTGGCCTCGCACATCAAGCTGGGCAACCAGAACGAACTGGTTGGTCTGCTCAAGACCCTGCTGAAGGAGCAGCACCGCACGCATCGCCTGATGCGCGCAATCCTTTACGGCAGTGTCGCCTTGCTGCTCGGCGCGCTCGCCGTGCAGTTCATGCCGCCGGGGACGTTCTTCCGCTGAAGCTTGCAGGGCACCGCCTTACACTGCCGCCGCACCGAAACGGCCGACGGCTGGCGTCGGCTTCCGGAGAACCCAAGTGCTGATTGCCTTCGTCGTTGTCTACATGCTGGTCACGATCGGCATCGGCCTTTTCGCCGCACGCAAGGTGCACAGCCCGAAGGACTATCTCGTTGCCGGGCGCAGCCTGCCGCTGTACATGAACGTGGCGACCGTGTTCGCCACCTGGTTCGGGGCCGAGACGGTGTTGTCGGTATCGGCCACTTTCGCCCAGGACGGCCTGGCCGGCATTCCGGGCGATCCCTTCGGCGCCTCGTTTTGCCTGGTGCTGGCCGCGCTGCTGTTCGCGCGGCTGTTCTACCGCATGAACCTGCTGACCATCGGCGATTTCTACAAGCAGCGCTACGGCAAGTCGGTCGAGGTGCTCACCAGTTTGGCCATCACGCTGTCCTACCTGGGCTGGACCTCGGCGCAGATGACCGCGCTCGGCCTGGTCATGCACGTGCTGTCCGGCGGCGCGCTCGACCTCGATACGGCCATTGTTTGCGGCGCGGCGGTCGTGCTGATTTACACCGTGTTCGGCGGCATGTGGTCGGTTGCCTTCACCGATTTGTTCCAGACCGTCATCATCGTGATCGGCCTAAGCCTGGTGGCGGCGCTGGTCGGCGACTTGGCCGGCGGCCCGGCCAAGGTGATCGCTCAGGCCGCCGCCGAGGGCAAGTTCGACTTCTTTCCCGCCGCCGGCGACAGCGCAGGCTGGTGGGCCATGGCCGGCGCCTTCTTCGCTTTCGCCTTCGGCTCGATTCCCCAGCAGGACGTGTTCCAGCGCATGACCAGCGCCAAGGACGAGAAGACCGCCGTGCGCGGCACCCTGATCGGTGCGCTGATCTATTTCTGCTTTGCCTTCGTGCCGATCTTCATCGCGTATTCGGCACTGGTCACCGACCCGTCGCTGGGCGGGCTGTTCGCCGACGAGGACGGGCGCGTGATCCAGCGCATCCTGCCGGACCTGGTGCTGAGTCGGATGCCGCTGTGGGCTCAGGTGATGTTCTTCGGCGCACTGCTCTCGGCCATCTTGTCCACCGCCAGCGGCGCGCTGCTCGCCCCCACCGCGACCTTCACCGGCAACGTGCTGCGGCCTTTCTTGCCCGGCATGACCGAGCGGCGGTTCCTGCTCGTCCTGCGTGTCGTGCTGGTCACCTTCACGGCCTGCGCCTTGCTGTTCGCGCTCAACAGCACCAGCACCATGTACGAGATGGTGCAAAACGCCTACAACGTCACGCTGGCCGGCGCTTTCGTGCCTTTGCTTGCGGGCGCCTACTGGAAGCGCGCGACGACGCAGGGCGCCTTGCTGTCCATCGTGTTCGGCATCGGCAGCTGGCTGGTCTGCGACCACCTCTTCGCCGATGCGCTGGTGCCGCCGAACCTCATCGGCCTGGCGTTCTCGACCGTGTTCATGCTGGTCGGCTCGCTGGCCCCGCAGCTTGTGGCGGATCACCGGCACGATCCCCTGCCGTTACGAGGGCGGCCTATATAATTTCTGGTTTATTTTCAAGGGCCTGGCCATGCCGATCTACGCTTACCGGTGCGACGCCTGCGGCCACGCAAAAGACGTTCTGCAGAAGGTGTCCGATCCGCTGCTGAGCACCTGCCCGGCCTGCGGTGCCGAAGCCTTCAAGAAGCAGCTCACGGCTGCGGGGTTCCAGCTCAAGGGCTCCGGCTGGTATGCGACCGACTTCCGCAACGGCACTCAGCCCAAGCCGGCGGCGGACGCCGAAGCGGCCAAAACCGACGCTGCAACCCCCGCAGCGGATGCCCCTGCCGCGCCGGCCAAGGCGCCTGCGGCCGAGGGCGCCGCCTCCGCTCCGCCGAAGCCGTCGGCGCCGCCGGCTTCCACGGCGGGCGGCAGCGATAGCGGCAGCTCCTCTGCGGCCCGCTAGCGCGACCACGCAACCGCGCTGCGGCTGAAGGAAACGCGTGAAGAGATACCTGATCGCCGGCCTGCTGGTCTGGCTGCCGCTGGCCATCACCATCTGGGTGCTGCACTCGGTGCTGGGCCTGCTCGACGGCCTGTTCGCCTGGCTGCTGAGCGGCTCGCAGGCGCTGCTGCCCAATGCGGCGCACACGCCGATCGAAATGCTCAAGCAGGTGCCCGGCCTGGGGGTGATCGTGATGGTGGCGGGGCTCATCGCCACCGGCATCTTCGCCACCAACATGGTCGGCCAGTGGTGGCTGACGCGCGGCAGCCGCTTGCTGGGCCGCATTCCGATCGTCAAATCGATTTACAGCTCGGTCAAGCAGGTTTCGGACACGCTGTTCTCGAGCAGCGGCAACGCCTTTCGCGAGGCGGTGCTGGTGCAGTACCCGCGTCAGGGCTCGTGGACCATCGCCTTCGTCACCGGCAAGCCGGGCGGCGAAGCCGGCGAGCATTTGCGCGGCGACTACCTGAGCCTGTACGTGCCGACCACGCCGAACCCGACCTCGGGCTTTTTCCTGATGGTGCCGCGCTCCGACGTGATCGAGCTGGCGATGAGCGTCGATGAGGCGCTCAAGTACATCATCTCCATGGGCGTGGTGGCGCCGCCGCCTGCGCTCGCCACGACTGCGGCGATGCCCCGCAACCAGACCGGCTGAGCGCGCAAAAGGCCGGCCGCAGTTGCGGACGGCCGGCCCGCGCGAAGGCTTTCGTGCTTGCAAGCCCAGAGGCCGGGTCTGCCGGCATCGCACGGCCTCTTCGACCGCAGCACTGCAAACGAATTTCGAAAGCGACCCCATGAGAACCACCTACTGCGGCCTCGTCAGCGAAGCGCTTCTGAGCCAGACCGTCACGCTCATGGGCTGGGCCCACCGCCGCCGCGACCATGGCGGCGTCATCTTCATCGATCTGCGCGACCGCGAAGGCCTGGTGCAGATCGTCTGCGACCCCGATCGCGCCGAGATGTTCGCCGCCGCCGAGGACGTGCGCAACGAGTTTTGCCTCGAGATCACCGGCCTCGTGCGCGCGCGCCCCGCCGGCACCGAGAACGCCAACCTCACCAGCGGCAAGATCGAGGTGCTGTGCCATGCGCTCGAAGTGCTCAACCCCAGCGTCACGCCGCCGTTCCAGATCGACGACGACAACTTGTCGGAGACCACGCGCCTGACGCACCGCGTGCTCGACCTGCGCCGCCCGGCAATGCAGAAAAACCTGATGCTGCGCTACCGCGTAGCGATGGAAACGCGCAAGTTCCTCGACGCCAACGGCTTCATCGACATCGAAACGCCCATGCTCACCAAGAGCACGCCCGAAGGCGCGCGCGATTACCTGGTGCCCAGCCGCGTGAACGAGGGCATGTTCTTCGCGCTGCCGCAGTCGCCGCAGCTCTTCAAGCAGTTGCTCATGGTCGCGGGCTTCGATCGTTACTACCAGATCACCAAGTGCTTCCGCGACGAAGACCTGCGCGCCGACCGTCAGCCCGAGTTCACGCAGATCGACATCGAGACTTCCTTTCTCACCGAGGAAGAGATTCGCGAGATGTTCGAAGGAATGATCCGCACGGTGTTTCGCCTCACCATCGACGTGGAGCTGCCCACCTTCCCGGTCATGAAGTACTCCGAGGCCATGCACCGCTACGGCTCCGACAAGCCCGACCTTCGGGTCAAGCTCGAGTTCACCGAGCTGACCGACGTGATGAAGGATGTCGATTTCAAGGTCTTCAGTGCACCCGCGCAGGCCAAGGGCGGCCGGGTTGCTGCGCTGTGCATTTCCGGCGGCGGCGAGATGAGCCGCGGCGAGATCGACGGCTACACCGAGTTCGTCAAGATCTACGGCGCCAAGGGGCTGGCGTGGATCAAGGTGAACGACACGGGCAAGGGCCGGGAAGGCCTGCAGAGCCCCATCGTCAAGAACCTGCACGACGCGGCCATCGCCGAGATCGTTGCGCGCACGGGCGCGGCGAGCGGCGACCTGATCTTCTTCGGCGCGGACAAGGCCAAGGTCGTCAACGACGCGCTCGGTGCGCTGCGCGTGAAGATCGGCCACAGCGATTTCGGCAAGGCCCGGGGCCTGTTCGAGGACAAGTGGGCGCCGCTGTGGGTGGTCGACTTCCCCATGTTCGAGAACGACGAGGAGAACGGCCGCTGGGCCGCCGTGCACCACCCCTTCACGGCACCCAAGGACGGGCACGAAGACCTGATGGACACGGACCCCGCTGCGTGCATCGCCAAGGCCTACGACATGGTGCTCAACGGCTGGGAACTCGGCGGCGGTTCGGTGCGCATCCACCGTGCCGAGGTGCAGAGCAAGGTGTTCGCGGCGCTCAAGATCGGCCCCGAGGAAGCGCAGGAAAAGTTCGGTTTCCTGCTCGATGCGCTGCAGTACGGCGCCCCGCCGCACGGCGGCCTGGCCTTCGGCCTGGACCGTATCGTCACCATGATGGCGGGGGCCGAAAGCATCCGCGACGTGATCGCCTTCCCGAAGACGCAGCGCGCGCAGGATCTCCTCACGCATGCGCCCAGCGCCGTGGACGAGAAGCAGTTGAAAGAGCTGCACATCCGGCTGCGCAACCCGAAGGTCGCGCAAAGCTGAGCCTCGGCAGGTTTCCGCGTCGCGATAAGACGGTGCTGGTGTTGCCCCCTCTTCCTGGGAGAGGGCGGGAGTGAGGACCGGCCGGCACTCCGCCGATGCGATCAATGGCTAAAATGGCCAACGCCCGTTTGCCTTCTTTTCGCCATGAACGTCACCGCCACCGAAGCCAAGAACCGTCTCGGCCAAGTGCTCGAGCAGGCCCAG
>NZ_JACDCU010000042.1 GCF_013817365.1 Methylibium sp.
GTTGGCCCCGGGGCGAGGACGCAAGCGCATGAACGCGGGCAGGCCGTAGCGCAAGGCGATGCTGTTGACGAGGAGGCGGGCGGTGCGGCCGTTGCCGTTGGGAAACGGATGGATGCGCACCCACTCCCCGTGGGCCCATGCGCACAGGATGATCGCGGCCTGCACGTTGTCCTCGGTGCAGTCTTCAGTGAAATGCCCGCGCCGGATGCTGTGGTCGAGTTCGTCGAGCCGCTCGACCAAGGTTCGATCGAAGCCAGCCAGTTCGCCGCGAACCTGTTCTGCGGGGGTACCGAGGTGCCGGCCGATCCCGACCTCGTAGTCCTCGAGGCCGGCTTCGCCGCGGAACAGCCCGAGCGGCTCTGCGCCGGTGGGCTCCAGGCCCCGCATGATGTCGTTTTGCCAGGCGCGGATGACTTCGCTGGAAAGCGGCTCGCGCGCGACGGCGGCCGCTGCGACCTTGCGTCCGAGCTCGAGCAGATTGCGCAACAGCTCGGGGCTGTTGGCGTCCCAGTCAGCCACCGAGGACGTCGAGCATGCGAGCCGATGAAGGGCCCACCGCAAGCCCTCCCTTCACGCGCACGCCCTGGGCCGGGTCGTGCTCGACGGCCGCCTCGGCCCGCATGGCCGCCTCCATCGAAGCCTCGCCCGTGGGATCGCTCGCCTGAAACGCTCTTAGACGCTCCAGGGTCGCACCGAGATCGACCATGACCTCCCGGGTCCGCTTGGCAACCAACTCGCGCACGGCTTCGTTGACGAGTTGATTCTGCGGACGCCCCTGCACTTCGGCGAGCACGGCCAAACCGGCCTGCACGGGGGGATCGAGACGGAAAGTAGTGGCCTTGCGTGTCATGAGCGGAGCTTAGTTTCCAGGCGAGGTGATGTCAAACTCATTTTTTGACATCAATTTGGACGCCCGCAGCAGCTCGCCGGGCTGCACAAGCGCTTCAGGCGCCGCGCACCATCGCGAGCTTTGCCGGCATCGAGCGTGCGGGCCTGTTCCTGGATCGCCGGCAAATACCGGGTCTGCAGCCCCTGCGCTTCCTGCGTCAGGCCGGCATAGGCGTCTTTGAGCATCTGCGTGGACAGCGCCCCCCCGGCGTAGTAGCGCTTGGCCACGTGGCCTAGGTGTTCAGTCCCGGGGAGCCGTGACGCTATTGTGTGCAAGCAGGAGGAAGAAGCGTTATGGCGAGCATTCTTCATGGCAGCGCCCGAACGACGCCGCGAGTTCGAGCCGAGCTCCATCGGCGTCGCACACTCACACCGTCATTTCATACGCGCGCTGTCTCGATTCGTTGCTGGCCAGGGCGGGCAACACGGTGGTCAGCGAAACGCGCTTCATCAGCACGTCCTGATAGAGCGTGGGCAGGTGAACGCCATTCGCTTGCGCAAGCCCATCGACAATGCGCTTGATCTCCGTGCGCTCGCGCTCGTGCTTGTCGCCATCGACAAACGCGGCCAGCAGGCTCACTGTCACGATGGCTTGGGTTTCGGATTGGGTCACGTTGCGGTTCCTCGACATAGCGGTTTTACTCGGTCGCGTCGGGGCTCGAAGGTTCCGTGGTGAGGCGGAACACGCCGCTGATCCACGGCTTTGCCTGCACCGAATGCACGGCCCTCAAGCTTTCACCGCCTCGCGAATCTGCTGCAAGGCTGCCGGATCCTCGATGGTGGTCAGGTCGCCGGGGTCCCGCTGCTCGCACACCGCCTGAATTGCCCGCCTCAGCAGCTTGCCGGAGCGCGTCTTCGGCAATGCGCTGACGAAATGCACGCGTGAAGGCCGCGCTACCGCGCCGAGCTGGCCGTCCACGGTTTTCATCACATCGCCCTCGAGCTTCATGCGCGCGGCCGCATCGCTCAGCCCGCTCGCATCCTTGGCCACCACGAAGGCCATCGCCACCTGCCCCTTCATCGCATCGGCCACGCCGACCACCGCCACCTCGGCCACGTTGGGGTGGCTGGAGATGCTCTCCTCGATCTCGCGCGTGCCCAGCCGGTGGCCGGCCACGTTGATGACATCGTCGGTGCGGCCGAGGATGAAGAAGTAGCCGTCCTTGTCGCGGATGCCCCAGTCGAAGGTGCTGTAGACCAGCCTGCCGGGCACTGTTTTCCAGTAGGTGCTGACGAAGCGCTCGTCGTCGCGCCACACGGTCTGCATGCAGCCGGGGGGCAGCGGGCCCTCGAAGACGACGACGCCCTTCTCGCCGGCGCCGGTCAACTCCTTGCCGGTGTTCTCGTCGAGGATCCTCACGTCGAAGCCGTACATGGGGATGCCGGGACTGCCGAACTTGCTGTCCTTCTTCTCCACGCCGTTGGCAATGGCCAGCGCAGGCCAGCCCGTTTCCGTCTGCCAGTAGTTGTCGATGATCGGCTTGCCCAACGCGTCGGCGATCCACTTGCCGGTCGGCTGATCGAGCGGCTCGCCGGCGAGGAAGAGCGCGCGCAGGCTGCTCAGGTCGTGCTTCTTGAGCGCTTCGGGGTCCTGCTTCTTGAGCACGCGCACGGCAGTCGGCGCGCTGAACATGGCGGTGACCTTGTACTTCTCGACGAGGCTCCACCAGATGGCCGCGTCGGGCCGGATCGGCAGGCCTTCGTAGAGGATGGTCGCCATGCCGGCAATCAGCGGGCCGTAGACAATGTAGCTGTGGCCCACCACCCAGCCGATGTCGCTGGTCGAGAAATAGGTTTCGCCGGGCTGGCCCTGAAAGATGTGCTTCATGCTCGCGGCCAGCGCGACCGCGTAGCCGCCGGTGTCGCGCTGCACGCCCTTCGGGCTGCCGGTGGTGCCGCTCGTATAGAGCGTGTAGCTCGGGTGGGTGGAGGGCAGCCAGGCGCAGGGCACGCTCGCCTCGATGTGCTTCTCGCGCAGCGGCGCGTAGTCCTCGTCGCGGCCCGGCGTGCGCTCCATCGCGCTCAAGCCGCGATCGATCAGCAGCACCTTGGCCGGCTTGTGCTTTGCGAGCCGGATCGCCTCGTCGAGCAGCAGCTTGTAGGCCAGCACCTTGCCGGCGCGCGAGCCGGCATCGGCGCTGACGATCACGGCCGGCTCGGCGTCGTCGATGCGGCTCGCGAGGCTCACGCTGGCGAAGCCGCCGAAGACCACCGAATGGATGGCGCCGATGCGCGCGCAGGCCAGCATTGCGAACACGGCCTCGGGGATCATCGGCATGTAGATCAGCACGCGCTCGCCTTTCTTCGCGCCCAACTCGATGAGGATCGCGGCCATCCGCTGGACCTCGGCGTGCAGCTCGGCGAAGCTGTACACGCGCTCCATAGTGTTACCCCCCGCGTCGCCTTCGGCTCCTGCCCCTCCGAGGGGGGCGCCGGCCCCGCTCGGGGCGGCCCGGCGCGGGCCGGTTTCGGTGGAAACGTAGATGAGCGCGTTCTGATCGGCACGCGCGGCGAGGTGGCGATCGACCGCGTTGTGGCACAGGTTGGTGGTGCCGCCGACGAACCACTCCGCGAACGGCGGGCGGCTGTAGTCGCACACCTGCTCGAAGGGCTGCTGCCAGTCGATGAGCGCGGCCTGCTCGGCCCAGAAGGCGTCGCGGTCTTCGAGCGAGCGGCGGTAGAAGCTGGCGTAGTCCATCGGTTGTCTCCGTTGCTTGTTCATGATTCGAAGCGCGGCGCCTTGAGCCTTTGCAACACCGGCTTGAAGCACTCGTGCCGGCAACTGTGCAGCCACTCGAAGGCGACCATCTCGGTCGAGACGATCACCGCACCCGCACCGGCCAGCCGCTGCATGGCCAGCACGTGATCTTCCGGCTTGCGCGAGCCGCAGGCCGGCGCGACGACCCAGACCGCGTGGCCGGCGCGGCGCAGGCCGAGCGCGGTCTGCATCAGGCAAACGTGCGCCTCGCAGCCGGCGATCACCACGTCGATCGGTGCGCCGTCCGGGCCCTCGGGCAGCGCCAGGAGCAGCCCGTCCTCGCAGGCGTCGAAGTGCATCTTGGCGAGGGTGCTCGCGCAGCGCTGACTGACGCGCTCGTCGTTGGGGCCGAGCCCGGCGGGGTTCTGCTCGGTGCCGATGACCACGAGGCCGAGCTCGAGGGCCACGTCGGCGAGCAGCAGTGCTTCGCCAATGACCTGTTCGCCGCGGTGGATGGCGGGCAGCAGCCGCTGCTGGTAATCGACCAGCACCACCGCGCTGCAGGCAGCGTCGATGCGCCCGGTGCTCATGATGCCGTCCTCACCGCGACGTTTCGGCTCGCGGGCGCCTTGCTTCGCAACGGCTGCCGCGTCCCTTTGCGCAAGTGAAGCATCAAGCCGCGCCTCGCGCGCTGCTGCGGGCTGCGGTCTTCGAAGCGCATGAGCCGTGCACCGGGCCGAAAATCGAGCATGCACGAAATATACGTTCGGGCGACCGATCGAACGCTGTCTTAGACTGCATCGGCCTTGCCGGAGACCGCCATGAATGCACCGCTGCCGACGCCTATCGCCGCGCCCGTCACGCTGATGTCGGGAGCCGACTACCGCGAGTCGCTGCGCCGCTTCAAGCCCTCGGTCTATGTCGACGGACACCTCATCGAATCGGTCGCCGATGCGCCTGCACTGCAGCCCGGCATCAACGCCCTGGCCTACACCTACGACGCCGCGCGCGACACGGCGCTCAGCCCGCTGATGACGGCCATGCAGTCCTCGCGTGGCAAGGCCGTGAACCGCATGCTGCACGTCAACGAGTCGGCCGGCGACCTGCTCAACAAACTGGAAGCCGTGCGCCTGCTGTGCCAGGAAACCGGCTGCGCGCAGCGCTACCTGGCGCACGACGCACTCAATGCGCTGGCACAAGTGACGGCGCGCATCGACGACGCCAAGGGCACGACCGAGCACCGCGCGCGCTTTCACGACTACCTGGCGCACGTGCAGGACAGCGACTTGGCGATCGGCATCGCCATGACCGACGCCAAGGGCGACCGCAGCAAGCGACCGCACGAGCAGGGCAACGCCGACACCTACGTGCACGTGGTGGAGCGCAACGCCCAGGGCATCGTGCTCTCGGGCACCAAGGCCATCGTCACGGCCGCGCCCTACGTGCACGAGTTCCTTGTCATGCCCTGCCGCAACATGGGCCGCGAAGACGCCGACTTCGCCGTGTGCTGCGCGGTGCCGGTCGATGCGCCGGGCATCACCATCGTCGCCCGGCCGGCGGGACGGCCCGGCGAGAAGCTCGAACACGGCGCGGCGCTCTTCTCGCGCAAGTACGGCCAGTCGACCGGCGTGGTGATCTTCGACAAGGTCTTCGTGCCGTGGGAGCGCGTGTTCTACGCCGGCGAGTGGGAGCATTCCGGCACCCTCACCTACAGCTACGCCACCCACCACCGCCACAGCTGCATCGGCGCACGCGCCGGCTTCGGCGACCTGCTCATCGGCGCCGGCGCGCTGATGTGCGAGGCCAACGGTTTCGACCCCGGCGAGAAGAGCAACCTGCGCGAGCCGATGGTCGAGCTCATCAAGATCACCGAGGGCTTCTTCGCCTGCGGCGTGGCGGCCAGCGTGTACGGCACGCGCGACCCGCATTACGGCAACTTCATGCCCGAGCCGGTGTTCGCCAACATCGGCAAGCTGCTGCTCGCCACGCAGATCTACGACATGCACCGCCTCGCGCACGAGGTTTCTGGCGGATTGATCGTCGCACTGCCCGGGCCCGATGAAGACCACAACCCGGCGACCGCCGCCACCCTGGCCGAGGTGCTGCGCGCCAACCCCGACGTGCCCTACGACAAGCGCATTGAGGTGGCCCGCTTCATCGAGGATTTGACGGCCTCCTACCAGGGCGGCTGGTATTCGCTGATCAGCCTGCACGGCGGCGGCTCGCCGGCGGCGATGAAGCAGGAGATCTGGCGCAACTACCCGGTGGGCAGCAAGGTCGATCTGGTCGAACGGCTGCTGGAGCGCGGCGTCCTCGAGTCGAACGGGAGCGACGCGACACGGGCGATCACGAAGAACCGGCAGCCGGGACGGTGTTGCGATGCCGGCTGTGCAGCGCCGGGGCAGGCGGTGATGGTGGATTTGCCGCAGCCAAGGTCGGCAGGGTAATCGGGCCGCGGTGGGCGTTGCCAGCCGGGACTCGTCAGCCGCCCGTCTTCACCACGATCCGCCCGCGCACCTTGCCCTCCATCAGCCGCTGCGCCGCCTCGATCGCTCCGCCCAGTTCCACCTCGGTCGTCATCGACTCCAGCAACGCCGGGTCGAGGTCGAGCGCCAGCCGCGCCCACGCCTCCTGGCGCCGCGCGATCGGCGCCATCACGCTGTCCACACCGAGCAGTGCCACGCCGCGCAGGATGAAAGGCATCACCGTGGCCGGCAGGTCGGAACCCTGCGCCAGGCCGCAGGCCGCCACGGCGCCGCCGTAGCGCATCTGCGCACACACGTTCGCGAGCGTGTGGCTGCCCACCGGATCGATGGCGGCGGCCCAGCGCTCCTTCTGCAGCGGCTTGCCTGGCGCCGACAGCTCGGCGCGGTCGATCACGTCGACCGCGCCGAGCTTCTTCAAATACTCGCCCTCGGCCGCCTTGCCAGTGGCCGCCACCACGCGGTGGCCCAGCTTCGCAAGCAGCGCCACCGCCACCGAGCCGACGCCGCCGGTGGCACCCGTTACCAGCACGTCCCCGGCGCCAGGCTCCACGCCGTGGCGCTCGAGCGCCAGCACGCACAGCATGGCGGTGTAGCCCGCCGTGCCGATGGCCATCGCCTGACGCGGCGTGAAAACCTCCGGCAGGCGCACCAGCCAGTCGCCATTGAGCCGCGCCCTGCCCGCCAGGCAGCCCTTGTGCGTCTCGCCGACGCCGTAGCCGTTCAGGACCACCTTGTCGCCGGTCTTCCAGGACGCATGGCGGCTTTCGAGCACCACGCCGGCGCCGTCGATGCCGGCCACCATCGGCCAGCTCCGCACGACCGGCGAGCGGTTGGTGATGGCCAGGCCGTCCTTGTAGTTGAGCGTGGAATAGGCGATGGCGACAGTCACGTCGCCCTCGGGCAGGAAGTCGTCGTCGACTTCACGCAGCTCGGCGCGAAAGCTGTCGGTTTTGTCGAGCACGAGGGCGGTGAACATGCAGTCTCCTTGGGGTCTTGCGGTCGATCGGCCGGTGTTGCGGGGCGCGCCGAAAGATTTCAACACCATCGGCGGTGTGCCGCTGTGGTCGCGCACACCGCCCGCCGCCGCGCCTGATGCGTGCGCACAAGTGCCGGTGACGCGCGGCGTTGCGGCTTGACGCCGCGTTCGGGGCGCCGCTATCTTCGCTCCATGCCGGCTTTCCCGCAGTACCGCCTTTGCCGATGGCCGGCCGCCCTGGTCGCGGCGCTGGTGCTGGGGGCCTGTGCCGGTACCGGGCCGGCGCCCCCGCGCGATGAAGATTCGCCAGGTGACGTCATCGCCTCGCCCGGCGCCTTCGAGCCGCCGCTTGATAGCCAGCAGCCGGCGCAGCCGGCGCCGCAAGCCGGCGCGAATCCGTCGAGCGACGTCGTGATCGCGGCAATGAGCTTCCTGAACGTGCGCTACCGCCGCGGCGGCAACTCGGCCGAGCAGGGCTTCGACTGCAGCGGTTTTACCCGCCATGTGTTCGACTCCGCAGCCGGACTGCTGCTGCCCCGCCGCTCGCGCGAGCAGGCCCGCGCGCCTGGCTTGGAGTCGGTAAAGCGAGACGGGCTGGAGCCCGGCGATCTGGTGTTCTTCAATACGCTGCGCGCCCGCTACTCGCACGTGGGCATCTATGTGGGCGAAGGCCGCTTCATCCATGCCCCGCGCAGCGGTGCGGCCGTACGTATCGAAGACATGGGCTTGACCTACTGGCACAAGCGCTACGACGGCGCACGGCGCGGCCCGTGGCCGGCCCGGGCGCAGGCCGGCGCCGCGCGATTCGCCGCGGCCTCCGAACCGGACCACGCGGAAACGCCTGCGCCGGTTCCAGGTCTCGCCACCCGGCCCGGTGTTGCCTCGCCGGTTGCCCCCTCCCGCTGAGTTCTTCAAGACGCTCGTCGCGTCCACAACGGCATCTGCAGGCGTCTTGGCTCGCGCAAGGCACACGCGACCGAAGGGCCCTTGCCGTGCCGGCTCTCTTGCTCACGCGTCACAATTGCGTCATGGCTGAGCGCAGCATTCCTCTGATCGACCACCGCCACCACAGCGCCCGGCCCACCGTGCCGGCGCACGCTGCCGTGCCCGACGGCTTGCTGGCCGACCGGCGCGGGCGGCCACTGCGCGACCTGCGCATCTCGGTCACCGACCGCTGCAATTTCCGCTGCAGCTACTGCATGCCCAAGGAGGTGTTCGACAAGCAGCACCGCTTCCTGCCGCACAGCGAACTGCTGAGCTTCGAGGAGATCACGCGGCTGGCGCGCCTCTTCACCTTGCACGGCGTGAAGAAGCTGCGCCTGACCGGCGGCGAGCCGCTGCTGCGCAAGGGTTTGGAGCAGTTGATCGAGCAGCTCGCCGAATTGCGCACGCCGGACGGCGAGCCGCTCGACATCACCCTGACCACCAACGCCTCGCTGCTCGCACGCAAGGCCGCAGCACTCCAGGCCGCGGGCCTGAAGCGCGTGACGGTGAGCCTGGATGCGCTCGACGACGCGGTGTTCCGGCGCATGAACGATGTCGACTTTCCGGTTGCCGACGTGCTGGCCGGCATCGAGGCCGCGGTTGCCGTGGGCCTTGCGCCGATCAAGGTGAACATGGTGGTCAAGCGCGGCGTGAACGACCAGGAGATCGTGCCGATGGCGCGCTTCTTCCGCGACAACTTCGCGGGCAAGGTGGTGCTGCGCTTCATCGAATACATGGACGTGGGCATCACCAACGGCTGGCGCATGGACGAGGTGCTGCCTTCGGCGCAGGTGGTGGAGCGCATCCACGCGGTCTTCCCGCTGCGCGCACTCGATCCCACGCAGATCGGCGAGACGGCGGAGCGCTGGGGGTATGTCGACAACGCGGCCGGAGAACAAAGAGAGATCGGCGTGATCTCCAGCGTCACGAACGCCTTCTGCGGCGACTGCAACCGCGCGCGCCTTTCCACAGAAGGCAAGCTCTACCTGTGCCTCTTCGCTTCCCGGGGCCACGATCTGCGCTCGCTGCTGCGCGATGCGGCCGGCTACACCGACGCACAGATCGCTGCGGCCATCGGCCTCGTCTGGCAGGGCCGAGACGACCGCTACTCCGAGCTGCGCGGCAGTGCGGCTGGCGAGGCGGCGGCAGCGGCCAAGGTGGAAATGAGCTACATCGGCGGTTAGCCGCGCTTGCCCCCGATGGCGCCCCGCAACGAGCAGCGCGAATGCACCTTCACGAGCTTCACGCCGAACCCTTGCTCCCATGATTGAAACGAACCACATCACCGGCCTCATCCTCGCCGGCGGCCGAGGCAGCCGCATGGGCGGCGTCGACAAGGGTCTGCAGCCCTACCGCGGCATGCCGCTGGCCATGCACTCGCTGATGCGCCTGCAGCCGCAGGTCGGCGAACTGATGATCAACGCCAACCGCAACCTTTCCGCCTACGAGAGCTTCGGCGTGCCGGTCTGGCCCGATCCGGTGGCCGACTACGCCGGCCCGCTGGCGGGTTTCCTGGCCGGGCTCGAACGCTGCGAGACGCCCTACCTGATGAGCGTGCCCTGCGACACGCCGGTCTTTCCCGAAGACCTGGTGGAACGCCTGACGCACGCGCTGGAGGCCGAAGGCGCCGAGCTCGCGATCCCGCGCACGCCGCAGGGCGAAGACGCCAGCCGCGACGGCCCGCAACTGCAGCCGGTGTTCTGCCTGATGAAGTCCGAGCTCATGGAAAGCCTGATGCGCTTCACGCACGAAGGCGGCCGCAAGATAGACCGCTGGACCGCGCTGCACCGTTGCGCGGTGGTCGACTTTCCCGACGCTGCCGCCTTCTTCAACGCCAACACGCTGGACGATCTGCGCCAGCTCGAAGGTCGCGGTGGCTGAGCGCTGCACAGCGCGCATCCGCCGGCTCGAGCCGGCCGATCTGGGCGCCTACAAACTGCTGCGCGACGAAGCGCTGCGCCGGCACCCCGAGGCCTTCACCTCCGACCACGAGACCGAACAGGGCCGCTCGCCCGAGAGCTACATCGGCCGCCTGGGCCGCGGCGACCCGCTGGGCGGCAGCTTCCTGCTCGGCGCCTTCGACCCCGACGGCAACGGCGGGGAGAAGCTGCTCGGCTCGGTCGGCCTGGAGCGCGAGACGCGCGCCAAGACGCGCCACATCGCCTGGCTCATCGCCATGATGGTGCTGCCCGGCTGCACCCGGCGCGGCATCGGCAGCGCGCTGGTGGCCGGCTGCATTGCCGAAGCCCGCGTGGCCAGCGGGCTGCAGATGATCGTGCTGAGCGTCACCGCTTCGAGCACCGAGGTCGTGCGGCTCTACGAGCGCGCCGGCTTCACCCGCTACGGCGTGCTGCCGCGCGCCGTGCGCATCGTCGAGGGTCGGCGCGAACGCTATTTCGACAAGGCGCAGATGCTGCTCACGCTGTAGGCGGAGCAGCAGAGACAGACATGGACGACCGATGACCGCTTCACCCGCGACAACCCCGACCGCTGCCCTGCCCTCGCTCGAGACCGTCGCCTCGTGCATCGCCGGCTACGACCCCAATGCGCTGACCGTTTCGCAGGCACAGGACTTCATCGCCCGCTTCGTTCCCGCGGTCGGTGCCGTCGAAATGCTGGCGCTGCGCAGCGCCCTGGGCCGCGTGCTGGCGCGCGACGTGGTCTCGCCCATCGCGGTGCCGGCCAGCGACAACTCGGCGATGGACGGGTACGCGCTGGCGTCGGCCGAGTTGAGAGACGACGCGCCGACGGTGCTGCGCGTGGCCGGCACCGCCTATGCGGGCCAGCAGTTCGAAGGCCAGGCTGCAGCCGGCGAATGCGTACGCATCATGACGGGTGCGGTGATGCCATCCGGCCTGGACACCGTCGTGCCTCAGGAGTTCGTTGCCGATGCCCCTGAGGAAGCCGGGGCGAACGGCGCTGCGGCGGCCCTCCCCGCCGGCGCCACGGCGCAGAGTCGCCGCATCGCCATCCCGGCCGGCGTCGTGGCGCCCGGCGACAACCGCCGCCTCGCCGGCGAGGACCTGGCGCTCGGCGAAGCGGCGCTGAGCGCCGGCCGCGTGCTGCGCCCGGCCGACATCGGCCTGCTCGCCTCGCTGGGCCAGGCCGAGGTGCCGGTGCGCCGCCGCCTGCGCGTGGCCTTCTTTTCCACCGGCGACGAACTGCGCTCGATCGGCGAGCCGCTGGACGCCGGCTGCGTGTACGACAGCAACCGCTACACGCTGCACGCCATGCTCACGCGGCTGGGTGTGGAAGTGCTCGACTTCGGCGTGGTACGCGACGAGCCGGCAGCGTTGGAGGCGGCCTTTCGCAGCGCGTGCGAGAACGCCGATGCCGTCATCACTTCGGGCGGCGTGAGCGTCGGCGAAGCCGATCACACGCGCAAGGTCATGGCCACGCTGGGCGAGGTCGCGTTCTGGCGCATCGCCATGCGCCCGGGCCGGCCGATGGCCTTCGGCCGCGTCAGCTCGAACGCGCGCAGCGCCGTGCTGTTCGGCCTCCCCGGCAATCCGGTGGCGGTGATGGTGACCTTCTACGCCTTCGTGCGCGAAGCCCTGCTCGCGATGGCCGGCGCTGCGCCGCAAGCCATGCCGATGCTGCGAGCACGCGCTGCTGCGGCCATCCGCAAGAAGCCCGGCCGCACCGAATACCAGCGCGGCATCGTCGCCCGCGCCGCCGACGGCGACTGGGACGTGCAGCTCACCGGCGCACAGGGTTCCGGCATCCTGCGCAGCATGAGCATGGCCAACGGGCTGGTCGTGCTGCACCACGGGCAGGGCTCGGTGGCCGAAGGCGAGCGGGTCGACGTGTTGCCTTTCGACGGCTTGGTGTAAGCCGCATGCAGGAACGCAAGGTCGAAGTCGCGATCATCGGCGCCGGATCGGCCGGCCTGAGTGCCTGGCGCGCGGCGCGCGAACACAGCGACAAGGTGGTGGTGATCGATGCGGGGCCGCTCGGCACCACGTGTGCGCGCGTCGGCTGCATGCCGAGCAAGCTGCTCATTGCCGCGGCCGATGCCGCGCACCGCGCGCAGCATGCGGGGGCCTTCGGCATCGACGTCCAGGGCGTGCGCATCGACGGGCGGCGCGTCATGCAGCGCGTGAAGAGCGAACGCGACCGCTTCGTCGGCTTCGTGCTCGAGGACATGGACCGCAGCATCGAAGACGAGAACCTGCTGTGCGGGCGTGCCCGCTTCGTCGCCGACGGCGTGCTGCGGGTCCAGGGGCCGGGCCTGGACGTGCAGGTGCAGGCCGAGCGCATCGTCATTGCCACCGGCTCACGGCCCGATGCGCCTGCGGCTTGGCGGAGCGCGCTTGGCGAGCGGCTCATCGTCAACGACGACGTGTTCGACTGGACCGACCTGCCCGCTTCGGTCGCCGTGATCGGCACCGGCGTCCTCGGCCAGGAGATCGCGCAGGCACTGCACCGGCTGGGCGTGCGCGTGCGCCTGCTCGGCCGCGGCGCGGGGGTGGGCCCACTCACCGACCCTGCGCTGGCCGCATTAGCGGGCGAGCTGTTCGATGCCGCGTTGCCACTGCACCGCGAGGCCGAACTGCTGGACCTGGCGCGCGACGGCGACGGCGTGTCGCTGCACTGGCGCACGCCGGGCGGCGAACACCGCGAGCGTTTCGATTTCCTGCTCGCCGCCACCGGCCGGCGCGCCAATATCGACGTGCTCGGCCTGGAAAACACGAGCCTGCCGCTCGATGCGCACGGCACGCCGCGCTTCGACCCGCTCACCCTGCAAGTTGAAGGCGCGCCGGTCTTCATCGCCGGCGACGCCAACCGCGACCGGCCGCTGCTGCATGAAGCCGCCGACGAAGGCCGCATCGCCGGCGGCAACGCCGGGCGCTGGCCCGCGCTGGAGCAAGGCCTGCGCCGCACGCCGCTGACCATTGCCTTCTGCGAGCCGCAGATCGCGATCGCCGGGCAATCGCATACCGCCTTGCGCGCAGCACACACCGCGTTCGCAACCGGCGCGGTGAGCTTCGTCGACCAGGGCCGCAGCCGCGTGATGGGCGTTAACGCCGGCGCGCTGCACGTCTATGCCACGCCCGACTCGCGCCGCCTGCTCGGCGCCGAGATGCTCGGCCCCGCAGCCGAGCACATCGGCCACCTGCTGGCGTGGAGCGTGCAGCGCGGCGAGACGGTGGACACCGCGCTCGAGCAGCCCTTCTACCACCCGGTCATCGAGGAAGGCCTGCGCACCGCCCTGCGCGACCTGCGTCGCAAGCTCGATACCGCCACCCCTTGCGAAGGCTGCACGCCGGGTGATTGAGGTTGCTGCTGGGGCACGGTCGTAACAGCCGTGACGATAGGCAAGGCGCCCGCAGGACAAGCGCCGGATCGGAGTCACGAGTTGAACCGCCCGCGCACATCCCTCCTGCGCGTCGCGGCTACGATGCCGCCGTGACCGCCCCTTCCCTACGCACCGCGCCGCAGCGCTGGCATCGCGTCTTGTGGCTCGCCGCAGGAGGCTTGGCGCTCGCGGCCGGCATTGTCGGCATCTTCCTGCCGCTGCTGCCGACCACGCCGTTCGTGCTGCTCGCCGCGTACTGCTTTTCGCGGGGTAGCGCGCGCTGCGAGCGCTGGCTGCTCGAGCACCCGCGCTTCGGCCCGATGGTGCGCGACTGGCGCATGCACCGCGCCATGCCGCTGCGCGCCAAGCAGGCCGCCATCGTCATGATGGCGTTCGGCTCGGCGTGGGCCTGGTGGCTGCTGCCGCCGCCCTGGAGCTGGCTGCCGGCCGCATGCTGCACGCTCGTGGCGCTGTGGATGTGGCGACTGCCGACGAGGGCCGAGGTGCGGACCGGCAAGCCCTGAGGAGCGCGGTGTCGGGGTCGTTGCTTCGCTGGCGGCAATCAGTCTGCGACCCGCCCGACGAAGACCCCGGTCCGCAGCCTTCGCCGCGGTTGGCTGCCCCGGCTCAACGAGCTTTGGCTTGAGCCTTCATCCCGTCGAGCAGCGCCTCGTGGAAGGCTTTCGGGTCCTGGATCTGCGGCGCATGCCCGAGCTGTTCGAACTCGACCAACCTTGCGCCGGGAATCGCCGCCGCCGCACGCTTGCCCAGCTCGGCATAGTTGCCCAAACGCGCCTTGAGCGACTCCGGCGCGCGGTCCTTGCCGATCGCCGTGGTGTCCATGTGGCCGATGATCAGCAGCGTGGGCACGTCGATCGCTCCGAACTCGTGAACGACCGGCTGCGTGAAGATCATGTCGTACACCTTGGCCGAGTTCCACGCGACGATGTGCTGGCCCGGGCCCTCGTTCAAGCCGGCGAGCATCTGCACCCAGCGCTCGTACTCGGGCTTCCACTGCCCGGCGTAATAGGTCGCCTGCTCGTAGCGGCGGATGCCCTCGGCGCTCGTCTTCAGCTCGCGCTCGTACCACTGGTCGATGCCGATCCAGGGCACGCCCTCGGCCTGCCAGTCTTCCAGGCCGATCGGCGCGACCAGCACCAGTTGCTCGGTCTGCGCCGGGTGCATGAGTGCGTAACGCACCGCCAGCATGCCGCCGGTCGAATGGCCGATGACGGCCGCGCGCTCGATGCCCAGCGAGGCGAGCAGCTCGCGCGTGTTGTGCGTCAGCTGCTGAAAGCTGAATTGGTAGCGCTGCGGCTTGCTCGATTTGCAGAAACCGATCTGGTCGGGCGCGATGACCCGGTAGCCGGCCTGGCTCAGCGCAGCGATCGTGCCTTGCCAGGTCGCGGCGCAGAAGTTCTTGCCGTGCAGCAGCACGGCGGTGCGGCCGTTGGCCTTGGCGCCGTCCGCGGGCTTGACGTCCATGTAAGCCATCTGCAGCGGCTGGCCCTGCGAGGTGAAGCGAAAGCGCTGCACCGGATGCGGGTAATCGAAACCTTCGAGCTCCGGGCCATAGCTCGGCGGACCGTTCTTCGCCGGGCCGGCCACCTGTGCGCAAGCGACAAGCGAAAAGGCTGCGGCAAGCAGCAGGGCCGAAAAGGGGCGCAGAAAATGCATGGTCGGGCCTCAGATGTCGAGCGACACGGTGGCCTTGGTGAAGGCCTCGATGTTGTCGAGCAAGGCGTCGAGCGCCTGCGCCGCACCGGCTTCATCGCGCTGCGCGATCGCCTGCGCG
>NZ_JACDCU010000338.1 GCF_013817365.1 Methylibium sp.
GGCACGGCGCGGCCGATCAGCGTCCAGGCGCTGCGCGGCTTGACCGTCACGTCGCCCGCCGGCGTGGCTGCGGCAGGGCGCGCGAGTTCGCCGAAATGCGCCTGCGGCCCGGAGTCGTGCAGCACGCGGCCGGCGCGCACGGTGATCTCGTTCTTGGGCAGCTTCCACTTCAGCGACGCGGCGCCGACCAGTTGCGCGCGCGCGGTGGCCGCCGCCAGGCGCAGCGGCTCCCAGGAACCGGCCACGCTGGTCGAGGCACCGGTCACGGTGATGCCGAGTTCGCGCACCAGCTTGCGCACCATCCACTCGCTGGCGCGCACGGTGCGCGTGCGCTCGCCCGGCTCGCGGTCGCGCGGATGGAAGGGCAAGGCGCCGACGAACATCGCCACGTTGCCGTAGATCGCGTCGCTGCCGGCGTCGAACAGGCGAATGCGGTCCAGGCCGATGTCCATCTCTTCCGCAACCAGCGTGGCCAGTGCGGTGTGCACGCCCTGGCCCATCTCGCTCTTGTGCATGGCGAGCTGCACGCCACCGTCGGGTTCGATGCGGATCCAGCCGTTGAGCGCCACGCCGCCTTCGCCCTGCGACAGCAACTCGCGCGAACCCAGCCGCGAGCGCGGCGGCAGCACGCCCCAGCCGACCACCAGGCCACCGCCGATCGCAGCCCCGCTGAGCAGCAGGGTGCGCCGCCTCATGCCTTGAACACCAGCGGCTGCGGTTTGATGCGGCGCGGCAGGCGGCGCACCGGCGGTGCGGGCGAGGGTGCGAGCGCTTGCGCGGCGCTGTGAATCGCGGCGCGCACGCGCGGGTAGGTGCCGCAGCGGCACAGGTTGGTCATGGCCGCGTCGATGTCGGCATCGGTCGGCTTCGGGTTCCTGGCGAGCAGCGCGGCGGCGGCCATCAGCATGCCGCTCTGGCAGTAGCCGCACTGAGGTACCTGATGCTCCACCCACGCTGCCTGCAGCGCATGCGGCGCGACGGCGCTGCCCAGGCCTTCGATCGTTTGAACGGCCCGGCCCTGCACGGCAGAGAGCGGCGTGACGCAGGAGCGCACGGGCTCGCCGTCGAGCCGCACGGTGCAGGCGCCGCACGCGGCGACTCCGCAGCCGAATTTGGTGCCGGTGAGGTGCAGCACGTCGCGCAGCACCCACAGCAGCGGCATCGAGGGCTCGGTGCTGCCTTCGGGAAGGCGCGAAACGCGGCCGTTGATGAGCAGGTCCATGAGGGTTCTAGAAAGCTGACGGCATTGTGGCGCGATGACCTTTTCCTTCGCCTCTGCTGAGTGCTCAGCAAGCCAGTGGTACGCCGCCCTGGAACACCTTCAACTCGCCCGCCGCAAACGCCTGCCAAGCCTCGTCGGTCGTGAGCGGTTCGGTCACGATGACCGCCACCCGATCCTCCGGCGTCGTCAGCTCCGCGAAGTTGACCGTCAGGTCTTCGTCCTGCAGCCGCGCGTGCTTGAACGGATGCTGCCGCACGAGCCAGTGCAGATGCGTCGACGCATGCGCCCACAACGCATCGCCGTTGCTGAGCAGGAAGTTGAAGCTGCCGTGCGCGGCCAGCGGTGCGGCCAGCTCGCGCAGCGTTTCGGTCAGATGCTGCACGCTCGGCAGCGAAGCATGGTTCTTGGCCAGCTCCTGCAGCAGCCAGCACAGGGCGCGCTCGCTGTCGGTATCGCCCACCGGGTGGAAGGCCGCATGCAGCTTGGGATGAAAGTCCTTCAGGTCGCCGTTGTGCGCGAACACCCAGTAGCGCCCCCACAGCTCGCGCACGAAAGGGTGCGTGTTCTCCAGCGCCACGCGGCCCTGCGTGGCCTTGCGGATGTGGGCGATGACCTGCCGGCTGCGGATCGGGTAGCGCTTGACCATCGCCGCCACCGGCGACGTGTTGGCGCTCGTGTGATCGACGAAGCAGCGCACGCCCGGCCCTTCGAAGAAGGCGATGCCGAAACCGTCCTTGTGCTCGGCCGCGCGCGTGGCGAAGCCCGTGAAACTGAACACGATGTCGGTCGGCGTGTTGCCGTTCATGCCGAGAAGCTGGCACATGGTGGCGGGTGGTGCTGAGGCGGCGAAGAAGACGTGCGCAGTATCGCAAGGGCCTGCAAGGATGCAGATGCAGGCGAGGAGTTCCGACCCCGTGCGCAGCCTCTTCAATCGCCGCGCGCGTCGGCGGCCATCTCGGCACCGAGCCACTCCCGAAACGCCGCGATCTCGCGACTGTCACGCTCGGCCTTGCGATAGCACAGGAAATGCATCTCGCGTTCGATGCGCCGAAAACCCGGCCCGTCGAGCACCACGAGTTCGCCGCGGGCCAGCTCGCCTTGCGCGAAACGCGTCGTCTCGAGCGCGATGCCCAGGCCGTCGGCCGCGGCGGCGATGGCGAGCGATCCGCGGTCGAACGAGGGCCGCGCCCGGTCTGTCAGCTTGAGCCCGTTCAAGGCGCACCAGTCGGCCCACTGCACGGGGTTGAGCGGTGACTCGATCCAGGTGAACTGCGCGAGATCGGCCGGGGCGATCGGGCCGCGCCCGTCGATCAACCGCGGCGAGCACATCGGCATCGTGATTTCCCGGCCCAGCGCCTCGACCACCACGCCCGGCTGCGCTGGCGGCAGGCCGTAGGCGATGTCGAGGTCGATGTCCTCAACGCGTTGCAGGTCGGCCGGCTCGGCGCTCGACGACATGCGGATCGTGATGCCCGGATGCGCCTGCATGAAGTGCGCGAGCCGCGGGCTCAACCACTTGGCCGCGAAACTCGGCGCGCAGTGCACGGCCAGCTCCAGCTTCTGCTCGGGCGCACGCAGTTCCGCGCAAGCCTCCTCGATGCAGTCGAACGCGGGCGTGAGCCTGTCGAGCAGACGCTGCCCCTCCGCGGTGAGCGTGACGCGCCGCGTCTGCCGCACGAAGAGCGGGCGGTCGAACCACGACTCGAGCGACCGCACCTGGTGGCTGATGGCCGAGGGCGTCTGGTGCAGTTCTTCGCCGGCACGCCTGAAGCTGCCCAGGCGCGCCGCGGCCTCGAAGGCGCGCAGGGAAAAGAAGGAGGGCAAACGTCGCATCGGTGATTCGTCGCAGAGCAAACGCGGGTCGAGCATAGGTGAATCGAAATCACCCGTTGGTGAAAAGCCGTCGTTTGTCAGCCGCGATGGCGTTTCGCATCATCCCTGTCTCGCAGGACGCTTCTGCCCGACCTTCCCAGGAGACAAAACCATGCTCGACACCGCCAAGCGCATCTCCGTGTACCAGCCCGAACAGCTCGGCCTCAAGTACCCCGAGATCCCGGTATTCACCACGCTGGCGCAGGAGCGCCAGCACCGCAAGGAACGTCTGGCCGCGGCCTGCCGCGCGTTTGCATTGGAGGGCTTCGACTACGGCTTCGCCGGCCACCTGACCGTGCGCGACCCGGAGCGCCCGGATCTCTACTGGACCAACCCGATGGCGGTGCACTTCTCGCAGGTGAAGGTGTCCAACCTCATCCTCGTGGACCACGACGGCAAGGTCGTCGAGGGCGACTACGCCGTCAACCGCGCCGGCTTCGTGCTGCACGCCGCCGTGCACGAGGCGCACCCGGACATTCTGGCGATGTGCCATGCGCACACGGTGTACGGCGTCGCGTTCGCCGCACTCGGCAAGAAGCTCGAGCCGATCACCCAGGACGCGGCCGTGTTCTTCGAGGACCACGTGGTCATCGGCGACGAAGCCGGCCAGGTGGCCGTGGAGACCAAGGCCGGCAACAAGGTGGCCAATGCCTTTGCCGGCGTCAAGGCCGCCATTCACCAGAACCATGGCCTGTTGACCGCCAGCCGCCACAGCATCGACGCCGCGGCCTTCTGGTTCATCGCGCTCGAACGCTGCTGCCAGCAGCAATTGATGATCGACGCCACCGGGATCACGCCCAAGCTCGTGCCGCCGGAGCGCGCTCGCTACAGCCGTGAGCACGTGGGCAGCGAGTACATCGGCTGGCTGCACTTTCAGCCGGTGTACGAACAGCTTGCGCAGACGCAGCCGGACCTGTTCCGCTGATATCGGACGCCTTGACGGGCGCCATCGTGGGCCGTGTTCGTGTCGAAGAAGACCACGACCACGAACCGCCGAGATCAGCCGTTCGCGCCCCGGTCCACGTGCCGCTGCACCAACGCCGCCATTTCGGTGGACTCGGCCTCATTCCGCTCCAGCAGCCCCGCGACCACGCCGGCCCGATCGGCCGCGGGGCGGTTCTGGCTCACCTTCCATTTGCCGAGCAGCCGCGTGATCGGAATCTCGATGCCGACGATGGCCTGCAACTGCCGGTCGATGAAATCGGCCGGCGCGGCCGACACCTGCCAAGGCTGAGCCCGTGCGGCTTCGTGCGTCTTCGTCAGCCGGCTGACGAGCGCGAGCAACCAGTCGCGGTCCTCGATGGCGCGCGGCATGCCGTGCGCATGCACAACAGCGTAGTTCCACGTCGGCACTACCTTGCCGTGCTCGCGCTTGCTCGCATACCAGGACGGCGTGATGTAGGTCTGCGCACCCTGGAAGACCACCACCGA
>NZ_JACDCU010000339.1 GCF_013817365.1 Methylibium sp.
GCGTGGCGCGGCTCTCCGCGCGGCGCGCGTTTTCCGGCTACTGGGAATACCACATCGACACCGCCCTCTTCACCCGCCCGCCGCGCACGGATCACAGCGGCGCCGGCCTCTTCAACGCGCGCGGCGAGCTGCTGGGCATCGGCTCGCTGCTGGTCATGGACACGCCCGGCGAGCACGAGGCCGGGCCCGGCAACATGTTCGTGCCGATCGACCTGCTCGCGCCCATCCTCGGCGAGCTGCGCGAACGCGGCAGCACGCGCGCCAGCCACCGCGCGTGGCTCGGTGTGAACTGCGAAGAGCAGCAGGGCGTCGTGCGGATCGTGAAGATCAACCCCGACAGCCCGGCCGAGGAGGCCGGGCTGGAGCCAGGCGACCTGATCACCGGCATCGATGGCGAGGCGGTGGCAGGTCTGGAGACTTTCTACAAGCGCCTGTGGAGTGGCGGCGGGCCCGAGCGCAGCGTGCTCCTCGATGTGCAGCGGCAAGGCGAACGCCGCACAGTGCAGGTGCGCAGCGTCGACCGCATGGGCACGCTGCGGCAGGCGCGCAGCATCTGAAGGAGCGCGAGGCCCGCTTCAGTGGCTGGCGTTGGCACCGGCCGCATGGTTTGTTCAAGCGCCTGCCAAGCCCTCGCGAACGGTCGGGTAGCGCAGCACGACGCGCAACTCGCACTTGAGTCGGCGGTTGTCGAGCCGGCGCGACTCGCTCATGAAGCTCCAGCCCATCGGCGTCGATTGCTCGCGCATCTCGCAAGCCGGCAGGCGCACGGCGCGCGGCAGCCCGGCGAAATCGGCCACCAAATCGAAGTAGTCGCCCATCATCAGTTCCGTGTCGTCGCTGACGTGAACCACACGCTGCGCACGGCCGCGGTGCAGTGCGGCGATGCAGGTGCGCGCCAGGTCGTCGGCATGGATGTGGTTGGTGTAGACGTCGTCTTCGCCCCGCAGCAGCGGCGTGCCGCGCGCCACCCGCTCGCGCGGCGCGCCGCCGGGTCGGTCGGCGGCGTAGATGCCGGGAATGCGCAGCAGCGTGACGGTGGCTGCGAAGGCTCGGCCGTACCAGCGCAGCTGCTGCTCGGCGTGAACGCGGCGGCGCGCACGGTCGGTGGCGGGCGCTGTGGCGCGCGTCTCATCGATGCGCGCGCCCTGTGCATCGCCGTAAACACCGCTGGTGCTGCCGTAGACGATGCGCTCCACCACGCCACCGCGTGCCAATGCGTGCAGCAGCCCGGCAGTCCGCGGATCCTCGCGCCCTTTGCCGGGTGGTGGCGCAAGGTGGAGCACGCGCGGCGCGAGCGCGGCGAGCCGGCCCAGTGTGGCCGGGACATCCAGGTCGCCGAGCAGCGGCGTCGCTCCCAGCGACCGCAGAGTCGACCGGCGCGCCGGCTGTGAAGTGAGTGCGAAAACGCGGTAGCGCCCACCGAGTTGGCGCAGCACGCGCTCGCCGATGTCGCCGCAGCCGACGATCAGCAGGCGCGGCTTGCGAAACGCTGCCGGACGGTGGGGCGCAGGTGTGGGCATGGGGTGCGGGCGGCTGGCGAGAGAGAGGCGCCGGTCACAATCCTGGCTGTTGTTTTCATTGCGCGCCGAGGATACCCAATGAGTTTCAAGGTGATGCTGCGCCCGAGCGGCCGCAGCTTCGACGTGGCCCGCGACGAGGCCGTGCTCACCGCCGCCATCCGCGCCGGCGTGGACCTGCCCTACGGCTGCCGCGACGGCGCCTGCGGCTCGTGCAAGAGTCGGCTGCTCGACGGCCGCGTGATCCACGGTGCGCACCAGAGCAAGGCGCTGAGCGCCGCCGAGGAAGAGGCCGGCCTGATCCTCACCTGCTGCGCGGCGCCCCAGACCGATCTGGTCGTCGAGGCCCGCAATGTCGCTGCGGCGGGCGAGTTCCCAGTGCAGAAGATGCCGTGCCGCGTGAGTTCGATCCAACGCCCGGCGCCCGACGTCGCTGTCGTCAAGCTGCAGCTGCCGGCGAACGTGGTGCTGCAGTACCACGCGGGCCAGTACATCGAGTTCATCCTGAAAGACGGCGCACGGCGCAGTTACTCGATGGCGAACGCGCCGCACCTTGCCGCAGGCGGCCTGGAGCTGCACCTGCGGCAAATGCCCGGGGGCCTCTTCACCGATCATGTGTTCGCCGCGATGAAGGAGAAGGACATCCTGCGCCTCGAGGGGCCGTACGGCGGCTTCTACCTGCGGGAGGATGCCACGCGGCCAATCGTTCTGCTGGCCTCGGGCACCGGCCTGGCGCCCATCAAGGCCATCGTCGAGCAGCTGCAGTTCAAGGGCAGTTCGCGGGACGCGGTGCTGTACTGGGGCTGCCGCAGCCGCAGCGACTTGTACCTGCACGAGTGGGCCTTGCAGGCTGCCGCGCAGATGCCGTGGTTGCGCTACGTGCCGGTGCTGTCCGACCCCCAGCCGCAGGACGGCTGGACCGGCCGCACGGGTTTCGTGCACGAAGCGGTGATGAGCGATCTACCGGAGCTGTCGGGCCACCAAGTCTATGCCTGCGGCAACCCGGCGATGGTCGACGCGGCGCAGCGCGACCTGGTCGAGCGCTGCGGTCTGCCGCCGGGCGAGTTCTATGCCGACTCGTTCACCTCGGAAGCCGACAAGCACTAAAGCTTCGTCTGAAGCGGCGGCGCGCTCCGCACTACCGCCGTGGGCTCATTCCTTACGCCGAAAGACCGACGAGCGCTTGACGTCGTCGGCGTAGTGGAACACCACCTCGCCGCGCTTCCAGGCCCCGAGCCAGACCATGTTGGCCGAAAACGCGTCGTGGTCGTTCCTGCTGAAAGGCGACTCATAGGTGGTGATCACGCCCCGGTAGGTGCGCTCCTTGTTTTCCAGCGCCTGCTTGAGCGTGTCGCCATCGATCCGGCCCGGGCCGGTGCCCTGCGCCTGGAACATCGCAAACAGCATGAGGTGCATTGCATCGTAGGTCTGCGCGGCGGCCATCAGCGAGCCGATGCGCTTCTCGTTCGAATGCTTGAAGTAACGGGCAAGGAACGACGCGCGTCGCTCGTTGGCGGTGTCCTGGATGATGGTCTGCGCCATCATGGTGCCCTCCAGCGCGTCGGCGCCGGCCTGCTCGAGCACGCTGCGAAACGACAGCGGCCAGGGCGCGAAGAACGGCACTTTCCAGCCGAGCTCGTGGCGGCTCTTGGCCGCGGCCGCCTGCTCCGGCCCGACCGTGTAGACCACCAGCGCGTCGGCACCGGCATATCGCGCCACGCGCATTTCTTCCGTCAGCGATGTGATGCCGAGCGGGAAACGCGTCACCGACAAGGGCTTGAGGCCGCGCTTGGCCAGCTCGGCGGTGGTGTCCGCCACACCGCCTTCACCGTAGCCCGTGGTGTCGGCAAAGATCGCCACCTTGCCCAGCCTGCGGCGCTCGACGATCTCGCCGACCAGGAACTGCGCATTGATCACGTCGGGCGGCGCCAGGCGGAAGATGTAGCTTTGAGCCGCCGGGTACTTGGTCGTGACCGCCGTGCCCTGCGCGCACGGGACCATCAGCAAATGCTTGTGGGTCTGGAACACGTCGAGGGACTTCATGGCCACGCCGGTGTTGCAGTAGCCCAGCGTGAAGTCGACCTTTTCCTCGAGCACCAGGTTCTCGGCGACCTTGCGGCCTTCGTCGGGAACGGCCTTGTCGTTGCGGATCACCAGCTCGAACGGCCGGCCCAGGTAGCCGCCGGCCTCGTTGATCTCCTTGACGGCCAGCTCGGCACCGAGCCGTACGCTGTTCCCGAAGTCGGCCGAGCCGCCGGTCAGCGGCGCGATCAAGCCGACGCGAACCGGATTGACTGCCTGGGCCGGCGCCTGAGCCTGCACCGACGCCGCCGAGCAAAAAGTCAGCACGCTCGCGATTGTCAGACTCTCGATTCTCCCCATCTCGACACTCCCGCTCTCCACAGTGGCGGCAGCTTAGATTCCGAGAGACAGCACGGGGCCGGGGTCTATCCCTCACGATTGGTTACCAGTGAGATTCGAGCGTGAAATCGTTGGCCGATCCCGCGTTCGTGTTCGGACGGTGTGCTCGCCGTTCCGGCATCCCCCCAACAAGCGGTCGCAGCAGACGGCCTCATTCGCCGAGATAGGCCGCCCTCACCTTCGGGTCGCGCAGCAACGCCTGGGCTTCGCCGCTCATCGTGATTTCGCCCGAATCCATCACGTAGCCGCGGGCGGCGAGCTGCAGTGCGCGGCTGGCGTTCTGCTCGACCAGCAGCATGGTGGTGCCCTGCCGGTGAATGGTGTCGATGACCTCGAAGATCTTGTCGACCATGATCGGCGACAGGCCCATCGAAGGTTCGTCGAGCAGCAGCAACTTCGGACGCGCCATCAGGCCGCGGCCCATTGCGAGCATCTGCTGCTCGCCGCCGCTCATCGTGCCGGCGAGCTGGCGGCGGCGCTCCTTCAGGCGCGGGAAGATGCTGAACACCTTCTCGAGGTCGGCATCGATCTCCTTGTCCTTGCGCGAGAACGCGCCCATCAGCAG
>NZ_JACDCU010000340.1 GCF_013817365.1 Methylibium sp.
GCGAGCGCGTGACGAGCTGCTCCCAGAGCTTGGCGTCCTGCGCGCCGAAGCCCAGGCCGTCGAGCTGCTTGACGGCGTTGTCGGGGTCGAAGATGCGCATCACCATCTTCTCGCCGAAGGCCGTGGGGAGGGTCGAAAGGCGCATCTCCACATCGCGGGTGGCGGCGCTGCCGACGGCGCCGGGGCGGCGCGTCTTGATGCGGCCGTCTTGCGGGCGGCGCTTTTCCACCACGTCCATGCGGCCGAGCAGCTTGACGCGGCTGGTCATCGCCGTCATCACTTGCAGCGGCACCTGATAGACCGTGTGCAGCACACCGTCGATGCGAAAGCGGATCGCGCCCATCTCGCGGCGCGGCTCGAGGTGGATGTCCGACGCGCGTTGATCGAAGGCGTACTGCCACAGCCAGTCGACCACCTGCACCACGCCCTGGTCGTTGGCATCGAGCTGCTTGTTCGACTTGCCCAACTCGACCAGCTGCTCGAAGCTCGCCGGGCCCGCGCCGTCGCCACCCTTCTGCGCCGCACGCACCGAGCGCGACAAGGTATAGAACTCGGTCGTGTAGCGCTGGATCTCGAGCGGGCTGGCCAGCGCGAGCCGGATCGTCTTGCGCGTGTGCGCCTCGATCTCGGCCAGCCAGGCGGTGTCGAAAGGCTCGCAGGTGGCGACCAGCGCTTCCGTCGCGCCCACCTGCACGGGCAGCGCGCAGCGGCGCTCGGCATACGTGGCCGACATCACGTCGGCGACCCGCGCCACGTCGACCTTGAGCGGATCGATGCGCAGGTAGGGCAGCTTGCAGCGCAGGGCCAGCCACTCGGTCAGCGCCTCCACGTCGAGCGGCACGCCGCTCGACGCGTGCACCAGGCCGGCCGCGCCCAGGCGCACGAGCGGATGCTGGGCGCTGTCGCCGGCGCCGAAACGCTGCGCGATCCGCTGCGCGTCGGGCAGCAGGATCACGCCGTCGGCCACAAGCCAGGCGACGAGTTGGCGCCAGTGCAGCGGGCCGCTCGGTGCGGCAGCGGCCAGCGGCGCAAGCGGCTGCGGCCCGCTGCGCGGGCCCGCATGCGACGGCGCTGCGGGAGCGACCTGGGGGGCGAAGGGAGGACGGGTCTTCATGCGGCGGTGGCCAGGCGGCCCGGCAGATTCTGCAAGAGCTTGAGCCACTTGCGCGCCGGCAGCCCGCATTGCGCTTCGATCGCCTCGGCCCGCGCGGCCAGCTCGGCGCGCGGCGGCAGCCCCGAGCCCTTCCAGGCGAGCACGATGGTGTTGCCTTCGCGGGTGGGCTTGAGCATCGCCATGCGCTCGGCGCCGAATGCGGCCGCAATGCGCTCGGCGCTGCGCCCGAAACTCACGTCTCGGCCGAACAGGTTCACGCTCATCACGCCGCCCTCGGCGAGCAGCGCATGGCAGCCGCGGTAGAAGACTTCGTCGTCCAGCACAGGGGCGGCTGCCTCGTGGTCGTAGAGATCGACGCACAGCGCATCGGCCGTCGCGTGGTGGCGCGCATCGGCCACGAAGTCGGCCGCGTCGGCTTCGATCACGGCGAGCCGAGCATCGTCGTCGGGCAGGCGGAACCACAAGCGGCAGGCGCTGATGACGGTCGCGTTGAGCTCCACCGCGGTGCAGCGCCAGCGCAACTTCTTGTGGCAAAACTTGGTGAGCGCCGCCGCACCGAGACCGAGCTGCACCGCATGGCCGGCCGGCGCGCCGGTCGGCAGCAGCAGCAGCCAAGCCATCATGCGCTGCACGTATTCGAGCTCGAGTTGTTGAGGCTTGGCCAGACGCATGGCGCCTTGTACCCATGGGGTGCCGAGATGCAGGAAGCGCACGCCGTCGAATTCCGACACCGTAGCCGGCGCCAGGGTCGGGCTGCGGAGGCGCTTCGGTGCGACGGTGCTGATCATGCCGCGCTGGCCCCTCACCCGGCCTCTCCGCAAGGGGGAGAGGAGCTATACCCATCGCGTCGACCCTCTCCCTCTGGAAGAGGGCTGGGGGCGAGGTGGGGCTCTCGAGCCGCATGCGGCGAGCCCACCGAGCGGCCCGGGCCTGCAGGCCCGGGCGCGCCCTGCAAGGGAGAGCTTGGGCCAGCCTCCAACGCCGCCAGCCGCGGCAAGGCAGCCCTTGCGTTTGCCTGCGTCGCCGTCGCCAGCGCCGCCACCGTGATGTCGCGCAACGCTGCCAGTTCACCGGCGATGCGCGGCAATTCGCCGGGCTCGTTGCGCCCCATCGCCTCGCCCGCCGCGCGACGGGCGGCGTTGGTGTAGAGCCAGTGCGGTGGAATGTCCGGTGAGTCGGTTTCCATCACGATTGCCTCCAGCGGCAGGCCGGCCGCCAGCCGGCGCAACTGCAGCGCCGTGTCGAAGGTCATCGCGCCGCCGAAGCCGAGCTTGAAGCCCAGGCCGATGAAGGCATCGGCCTGCTGCCGGCTGCCGTTGAACGCGTGGGCGATGCCGCGCGGCGCACCGGACTTCATGCGCCGCAGGTGCTTGAGCAGGGTGTCGGCCGAGCGGCGAACGTGCAGCAGCACCGGCAGATCGAACTCGCGCGCCATCTCGAGCTGGCGCACGTAGAAGTGCTCCTGCTTCGAACGGTCCAGCCCTGCAACGAAATGGTCGAGGCCGATCTCGCCGACCGCCACCAGCCGCGGGTCGCCGTGCTGCGCGGCCAGTGCGTCGCGCAGCGCCTGCAGCGCGGTGTCGTCGAGCGACCCGACACACAGCGGATGAATGCCCAGCGCGTAGACCAGCCCATGCTCATGGGCCAGCGAGCGCACCGTTTCGAAGTCGAAGGGCGCGATTGCCGGCAACACGATCTGCGCGACGCCCGCAGCGCGCGCCCGCGTCACCACCGCGGCGCGGTCGGCGTCGAACTCGGCCGCGTCGAGATGGCAGTGGGTGTCGGTCCACGTCGGCATCGGTGCTTCAGCCCGGACGGCAACGCAGGTGCAAGACGGCCGTCATGCGTCGAAGGCCTGCGCCGCGCCTGGCGGGCGCAACAAGCTGGGCACGACAAGCGGATGCGGCGGCAGTCCCTGGGCCTGTTTTCATCGGCAAGTCTGTAGCGTTTGGTTGTTCAACGACGGAGGATGCCAGATGAGAACACGTTCCTTCTTCGCTCTTGCGAGCGCTGCTGCGGCGCGGCACGGAACGTCGGCGATGAAGCCAGAATCGTGGCCGCCGAGGAGGACCGTCGCGGCACACTGCACGCGTGAGCCCCCCTCCTCCTGCCCTCGCTCCAGCCACCGGCTCATGCAGCCGCCGCACGCTGCTGCGCTGGCTGCCTGGCCTGTTGCCCCTCGCACACGCTCGCGCTCGCGCCTTCGTCGCCACCACCTTCGATCAGGGCCTGCTGTGGCGCATCCAGCGGCCCGGCATCGCCGCGAGCCACTTGTTCGGCACCGTGCACCTGGACGATGCCCGTGTGCTCGAGATGCCCCCGGCCGTGCATGCGGCGCTCGATGAGGCGCGCGTGTTCCTGCCCGAACTGCGCGCCGACGCCGAGAGCGGCCGCCGGTTCGAAGCCGCGACGCAGCTGCCGCCGGGCCAGTCGCTGCGGGCGCTGAGCGGCGAGGCAGCCTACCCGCTCATCGCCGCCGTATTGGCCACGCGCTACGGCATTGCACCTGCCGCCACCAACCGGCTCAAACCCTGGGCCGCCTACCTCGCGCTCGAGCAGCCGACACGCCGCCAGGGCGAGATCCTGGACGGCAAGCTGCAGCGGCTGGCCGTGCAGCGCGGCTTGCCCGTCGTGCCCCTGGAAAGCCTGGACGAGCAGATCGCCTCGCTCGAAGCCGTGCCGCTGCCCAGCCAGCTGGCGTTGTTCGAAGCCAGCGCCCGCGCGCACGACGAGCAACTCGCCGCCATCGACGAGTTGCTCGCGCTCTATCTCGCCGAGGATCTGGCGGGCCTGTGGCGGCTGCAACGCACCGTGCTCGTCGGCCAGGCGCCCGCGCTTCGGGCCGCGCACGACGACCTGATCGAGCACCTGCTGCTGCGCCGCAATGCGCGCATGGTCGAGCGGCTGCTGCCGCATCTGCGGCAAGGCGGCGCCTTCGCGGCGATGGGGGCGCTGCATCTGCACGGTGAGCAGGGCCTGCCAGCCCGGCTGGCGCGGCTGGGCTGGAGCGTCGAGCGACGCCCGGCCTGAATGGGTTCGACGCGTCGAGGCACTCGAACCCTTCGCGACGCGAGAGCACAGGCCGGGCGCGCCGCCTGCCTCCGCAGGCAGTCATACGAACGGTTCGGCTGCAGCGCTGCCGGCGGTGCCGCGCAGGCGGCTGCGTTCAAGCCACTTCTACCCGTGGCTCACCCTTCCACTGACCGATCCCCATCCGACGCCCCAGCCACGGAGATGAGGCTGCGCCTCGCCGCGACCGATTGGTCGCAGACAGCGCTCGGCCCGATGAAGCACTGGCCGCAGATGCCCTGCTGCGCAAGCTGCGCGCGCTTTCCCCCGAGGAAGGCGGCATCACCCCAGCCATCGCGCTGACGGCTTACGCG
>NZ_JACDCU010000341.1 GCF_013817365.1 Methylibium sp.
GTGATCCGCGGCGCGGCCGTCAGTGGCCGCCCCTGCGCGAGCGGAGGCGCAGAAGGTACGTTCGACGAGGTAGCGTGGCATGGTCGACTCCAGTTTGCGAGGCGATGCGCGAACACTAGGACGCGCTGGCATCTCCTGAGCATCGTCGACGACATCCTGGACTTCTCCAAGCTCGAGGCCGGCAAGCTGAGTGTCGAGCGGCGTGCTTTCCGTCTGTCGGCCGCCGTTGATGCGGTCGTCGGCCTGGTGGCCGGCCGCACCGCCGCCAAGGGCCTCGCCCTGCCCGTCGTTCTGGCGCCGGGCCTGCCCGACTGGGTCGAAGGCGACGCCTTGCGGCTGAAACAGATCCTCGTCAATTTGCTGAGCAACGCCGTCAAGTTCACCGATCGCGGCCAGGTGGCGCTGACGGTCAGCGCCGAGGCCGGGACGGTGGTGTTCGAGGTGGCGGACACCGGCATCGGCATGGAGGCGTCACTGCTCGCGCGCCTGTTCCAGCCCTTCGAGCAGGCCGACGGCTCCACGACCCGCCGCTTCGGCGGCACCGGTCTGGGCCTGGCGATCAGTCACACCCTGGCCGCGCTCATGGGCGGCGAGATCCGGGTCGAAAGCCGCCCGGGACAGGGCAGCACCTTCACGGTGCGCCTGCCTTTGTCCACGGCCTCTCCGATCGAGCCGCCACCGGTCGGCACGACCGCCGAAGGCCCGCGGCTCTCGGGCCTGCACGTGCTGGCCGCGGAAGACAACGACGTGAATCGCCTGGTTCTGCAGGCCCAACTCGAAAGCGAAGGGTGCCACGTCGTGTTCGCCAGGAACGGTCAGGAGGCGCTGGCCCGCGTGGCACAGGCCGGCGAGCGCGCTTTCGACGCCGTGCTGATGGACGTTCAGATGCCGCTCATGGACGGCATCGAAGCCACCCGGCGCCTGCGCGCCTCGGCCCCCACGCTCCCGGTGATCGGACTGACCGCCCACGCCTTGCCCGAAGAACGCGAGAGATGCCTGGCCGCGGGCATGGTGGACCATGTGGCCAAGCCGGTGGACATCGACCGGCTGGTCGACTGCCTGCTGCACCACGCGATTCGACCGCCTTGCCTGGCCGCCCCGGGTTGAGCGCGTTCGTGCGCGCTGTGCTCGAGCCACGCACACGAAGCCCGTAGCGATCCGGACATATTGCGGCGCGCAGGCCACGTCACCGAACTGAAATCTGTTTTCAAAGGGGGTGTCACGAAGCGGTCCGATGCTTGGCGCTTGTCCTGACAGGAGAGCGCCATGTACGAAGTTCCCATGCCGACCCAGCCGCTGCACAACCTCACCGGGTCCGCGGCTGCTGTCGTTGCACGCCGGCGGCCGCCCCTGCCCGCGCCGCCGCGCGCCGCGGCGCCCGGTGGGCTGACCGTGAGCTGGGCCCGCAGCGAAAACGACATCCGGGAGGCGCAACGCCTGCGCTATCGGGTGTTCGTCGAGGAGATGGGCGCTCGCATCGCGACACCGCCCGGCACGCCGGCCGGCATCGACGTCGACTTGTACGACCCGTACTGCGAGCACCTGCTGGTGCGCAACGCGGGCGCACACGGAGAACGCGGCGAGGTGGTCGGCACCTACCGGGTCCTCACCCCGGCGGGTGCGCGCCGTGTCGGCGGGCTGTACAGCGACAACGAGTTCGACCTCACGCGCCTGCGATCCTTGCGCTCGCGCATGGTCGAGCTGGGGCGCTCCTGCGTGCACCCGGATCACCGCTCCGGCGGCGTCATCATGACCATGTGGGCGGCTCTGGGCACCTTCATGCTCACCAATGGACTGGAAACGATGGTGGGTTGCGCCAGCGTCGGCATGCGCGACGGCGGCCGGCTCGCCGCCGGGCTATGGCGACAGCTGAGCGTCACGAACCTGGCGCCGATCGAGTGGCGTGTCACGCCGCGCCTGGCGCTGCCGGTCGACGATCTGATGCCGGCCGGCGAGGTCGAGCCACCGGCCCTGATCAAGGGCTACCTGCGCTGCGGCGGGATGGTGCTGGGCGCACCCGCGTGGGACCCGGAGTTCAACACGGCGGACCTGCCCATGCTGATGCGGATCGAGGACCTGCCCCACCGCTACAAGCGGCACTTTCTCGGCGCGTGAGGCGCCGACGGCGAGTCAGGTCGGGCGTCTTTCGAACCGCGGACGGACCGTTTCATGACGGCCGGTGCCGCTGCGCCGGCGCCACGTCATCGATCCGACATGCCGCCGTCACGGTTCAGCCACGCGGCTTGACGAGACTGCCGAAACGCTGCCGCAGGCCCTGGCGCCAGCGGCTGCGCAGCAAGGCCGCGCACTCCGCGAACCCGTAGACGAGCGACGCCAGGATGACCGGCGGCCTCGGTGGAAATCGATCGCGAGAAGCGTGCATGTTGTCTCCTGGTTGGAGCTCGTGAATGTGAAGGACAGTGATGACAAGTCGATGGCAGAGCGCTGCGCCGTGAACCGGTCGCCGGGCCGTGGGTGACGCCGTCGCGGGACTGCCGAGCGAACTCGCCGATATTGCCCAGCTGGTGAGCGCCGCCGGCCCGCATGCCGCAGCGCGGACCGTGGCGGAAGTGGTGGTCGACGGGACGCCGCTTCCCGTCTATGCCGTCGTGCTCGGCAGTGCCGACACCAGCCATCCCGGCGTGGGCTTCTTCGGCGGCGTGCACGGGCTGGAGCGCATCGGCACCGAGGTCGTGATCGCCTGCCTGCGCGCGCTCGTTCAGCGGCTGAAGTGGGACGCGACGCTGCAGCGCCTGCTCACGACGCTTCGGATCGTCTTCATGCCGCTGGTCAACCCCGGCGGGCTGTGGCGGGGAACGCGGGCCAATCCGCAGGGCGTCGATCTCATGCGCAACTCGCCCGTGGGATGCGCGCATGCTGCCCCGCCCCTGCTCGGCGGCCAGCGCCTGAGCGCGGCGCTGCCGTGGTACCGCGGGCCCGCCGGGGCGCCGATGCAGATCGAAGCGCAGGCGGTGTGCCAAGTGGTGGAAGAAGAACTGCTGTGCCGACCGTTCGCGCTGACGGTCGATTGCCACTCCGGCTTCGGCCTGCGCGACCGCCTCTGGTTTCCGCATGCCCACACGCCGGTGCCGGTGCGCCACCTCCCCGAACTGCTGGCACTCACCGAGCTGCTGGACGCCAACCTGGCGCATCACCGTTATATCGTCGAGCCGCAGAGCCGGCAGTACCTCGCTCATGGCGACCTCTGGGATCACCTTTACCTCAAGGCCGAACGCGGCGGTCGCGTGCTCCTGCCATTGACGCTCGAGATGGGCTCGTGGCTGTGGATCAAGAAGAATCCGCGGCAGATGTTCTCGCGCCAGGGGCTCTTCAACCCCTTGACTGAGCACCGGCAACACCGCGTGTTGCGCCGGCACATGGGCCTGCTCGAATTCCTGCTTCGAGCGGCGTGCAGCTACCGGGCCTGGTGCCCGGCGCAAACGCAACGCGAGCTGCTGCGGGAACGAGCGCTGCAGCGTTGGTACGCAGCAGGCAGGCCGTCATGAGCGCATGGGTCCTGCTGCGAGGGCTTGCACGGGAAAGCGCCCACTGGAGCCGGTTTCCCGAGGCCTTGCAGAGCCACCTGCCGCCCGGTGCTGCGATCGTCGCGCTCGACCTGCCCGGCACCGGCCTCGAACGGTTGCGGCGCAGTCCGGCCACGGTGCCGGACATCGCTGCGCAGTGCCGCAGCTCGCTGCAGGCCAGAGGCGTCGCCGGGCCGATTCACCTGATCGGCCTGTCGCTCGGCGGGATGGTCGCGGCGGCGTGGGCCCGTCGGTGGCCCGCAGAGGTGCGAGGCCTGGTGCTCGTCAACGCCAGCGCGGCGCCCATCAGTCCCGTTCACCATCGCCTGCGCCCCAGCGCCTGGCCCGCGTTGCTGCGCATCGCGGCGACGCGCGACGCGAGGCGCGCGGAGTGCGCCGTGCTGCGCTTGACCAGCAGGGGCGGCGCGTCGGACCTGCAGCTGCTCGAGCGCTGGACCGCCGTTCGCCTCGAGCGCCCCGTCTCGGCATCCAACGCCTTCAGGCAACTGTACGCCGCAGTCCGCTACCAGTTGCCGGCGAGGTCGCCCGACATGCCAGTGCTCGTGGTCTGCAGCCAGGGCGACAGGTTGGTCGACCCGGACTGTTCGAGACGCCTTGCCGATGAATGGTCTTGCTGTGCGGTGGAGCACCCCTGGGCCGGGCACGACCTTGCACTCGATGACCCGGGTTGGCTGGCCAAGCAGGTCGCCGAGTGGCATTGCACGGCGGCGACATTTCCGTCATGCAATTGAAAGCGGGATACCCGGGCGTTCTGTATTCATGTGATCACATCAAAGGCTGCGCCGTTCGAGCCCCTCACTCCACCGTGACACTCTTCGCCAGATTACGCGGCTTGTCCACATCCGTCCCGCGCGCGCACGCCGTGTGATACGCCAGCAGCTGCAGCGGCACCACGTGCAGCAGCGGCGAGAGCGCGCCGTAGTGTTCGGGCATGCGGATCACGTGCACGCC
>NZ_JACDCU010000342.1 GCF_013817365.1 Methylibium sp.
GCGCGATGACGCAGCGCGCGCGGGCGCGGAGGCAGGACGCCTTCGTCGCGCTGCTTGCGCTAGGCGCCTTGCTCTGCTGGGACTTCTCTGGGCTCGATCTCGTCGTAACCGGCTGGTTCGGTGATGCCGGCGGCTTCGCCTGGCGCGATGCGTGGCTCACGAGCGCACTCCTTCATCGGGGCGGCCGCAACCTGGCCGGGGCCGTGCTGGCCCTCATGACGATCGACGCGCTTCGTCCGCTCGTGGCGGGGCCGCCGCGGGCCGAACGCATGCGCTGGCTCGGCACGACGCTCGTCTGCCTGTTGCTCGTTCCCGCTCTCAAGCGCGCGAGCCTGACGAGTTGCCCGTGGGACCTGCAGGGGTTCGGCGGCGTGGCGGCTTACGTGCCCCATTGGCGCGTGGCCGTGGCGGACGGCGGACCGGGCCACTGCTTTCCGTCGGGGCACGCGGTTGCCGCGTTCGCCTTCCTGAGCGGCTACTTCCTCTGGCGGCGGCACCGGCCGGTCGCCGCCCGCCGCTGGCTGGTGGGCGTGTGCCTGGCCGGCCTGACCTTGGGCGGTGCCCAGGTCGCGAGAGGCGCGCACTTTCCGAGCCACGTGCTGTGGTCCGCGTGGCTTTGTTGGTGCGTCTGTGCCTTGTCCGCGAAGGGCCGGTGGCGGCCGCGGCCTGCCGTTGAAACCTGCGCCGCGCTCGCCTCGGCGCCTTCAGCCGAGCTTCAGGTCCGGCAAGGATGATCGTTGCCATGGAAACCGTGTCGAGCCGCACCCCGCCCGATGAACTGCGTCCGATCGCTGCGACGGTGCAGCGGCCGGTGCTCGAACGGGCGATCCGGCTCGTCAGCCAGGCTCTGGAATGGACGGCCTGCGTCGTCCTCGCCGCCGTCTTCCTGTACTTGATGCCCGGATGAGGGGCGGCTCACGCCTTGAGCCGATAGCCGGTGCGAAAGATCGCCCACACCGCCACCAGGCACAGCAGCAGGAACACCAGCGTCATCCCCAGGCTCACCGCCACGCCCACGTCCGCCTCGCCATAGAAGCTCCAGCGAAACGCGCTCACCAGGTACACCACCGGATTGAACAGCGTGATCTTCTGCCACAGCGGCGGCAGCATGTCGATCGAGTAGAAGCTGCCGCCCAGGAAGGTGAGCGGCGTGACGATCATGGTGGGCACGATCTGCAGTTTCTCGAAGCCGTCGGCCCACACGCCGATGATGAAACCGAACAGGCTGAAGGTGATGGAGGTGAGCAGCAGGAAGGCCACCATCCACACCGGGTGCATGATGGAAAAGTCCACGAACAGCCGCGCGGTCAGCAGGATGATCAAGCCCAGGATCACCGACTTGGTGGCCGCCGCGCCGACGTAGCCGACCACGATCTCCAGTGGCGAGATCGGCGCCGACAGCACCTCGTAGATGGTGCCAGACCACTTGGGCATGTAGATGCCGAACGAGGCGTTGGAAATGCTCTCGGTCAGCACCGCCAGCATGTTCAGCCCCGGCACGATGAAGGCGCCGTAGCTCACGCCGTCGATCGACATCATGCGCGAGCCGATGGCCGAGCCGAAGACGACGAAGTACAGCGACGTGGCGATCACCGGTGCGGCGATGCTCTGCAGGACGGTGCGCCAGGTGCGCGCGAGTTCGAACCGGTAGATGGCCTTGATGGCGTGCGGGTTCATGCACGGAGCTCCTGCGCTGCAGGTCTGCGGCTTTCGGCATTGCGGTCGGCCGCGCCGTGGACCAGGCTCACGAAGATCTCTTCCAGCGAACTCTCCTCCGTGCGCAGGTCCTTGAAATCGATGCCGTGCTCGCCCAGGCGCTTGAGAACGCCGGCGATGCCCGTGTTCTCGCTCTGCACGTCGAAGGTGTAGACGAGTTCCATCCCGTCGGCCGAGAGAGCGAGCGACTGGTCGGCCAGTGCGGGCGGCACAGCGGCCAGCGAGTTCTGCAGGTGCAAGGTGAGCTGCTTCTTGCCGAGCTTGCGCATCAGCACCGCCTTGTCCTCCACCAGCACGATCTCGCCCTTGCTGATGACGCCGATGCGGTCGGCCATTTCTTCGGCCTCCTCGATGTAGTGGGTGGTCAGGATGATGGTCACGCCGCGCTCGCGCAGGCTGCGCACCATGGCCCACATGTCGCGCCGCAGTTCCACGTCCACGCCGGCTGAAGGCTCGTCGAGGAACAGGATGGTCGGCTCGTGGCTCAGCGCCTTGGCGATCATCACGCGGCGCTTCATGCCGCCCGAGAGGGTGCGAATCTGAGCGCCTTTCTTGTCCCAGAGCGACAGGTCCCGAAGTACCTTTTCCAGGTAAGCCGCGTCGGGCGGCTTGCCGAACAGGCCGCGGCTGAACTTGACGGTGCCCCACACGCTCTCGAACGCGTCGGTCGACAGCTCCTGCGGCACGAGGCCGATGCTGGCGCGCGCGGCACGGTAGTCGCGCACGATGTCGTGGCCGTCGGCCAGCACGCTGCCCTCGCTGGCATTGACGATGCCGCAGATGACGCTGATCAGCGTGGTCTTGCCCGCGCCGTTCGGGCCGAGCAGGGCGAAGATTTCGCCGCGGCGGATGTCGAGATCGACGCGCTTGAGCGCCTGAAAGCCCGAGGCGTACGTCTTGCCGAGGCCGCGCACGGAAATGATGGCTTGCACGGAATACCTGCTCCTGGTGATGATGGCTGGCGTGTGCCAAGCGAGACCCATAGCGGTGAATGTAAGGAATTGCTCTATATTGGCAATTCACCAGGGTCTCGCGACGATCGGTCCATGATGACAGGCCACCGTGAAGCGAGGGAGGTGCCGAGTTCGGGCAAACGCCGCGCGCGACCGGGGTGCCCCGCACCGGCCCCCTGGGCTCGCGGCGGCGAGCGATTGGAGGAGCGGATGTACGAAGCCAGCTTCGGATTGAACGCCCCGCCATTCCGGTTGCTGCCGGATCCGCGCTTCTATCTCGAGGACGGTCAGTACGGGACGGTCCTCGCCAAGCTGCTCGACGGTCTGGAGACCGCCGAGCCATGCCTGCTTCTCACCGGCCCGGCCGGCAGCGGCAAGACGGCGGCAGCACAGCGCTTGCTGATATTGCTGGACCGTTCGCGCTGGACCGTCGGCACGATGTTCGCGTCCGCCGACGGCGACGCGCAGGACGCGCTGCGCGCCGCAGTGCGGGCCTTCCGGCTCGCCCATGCCGACACTCAGCCTGGGCTCACGCTCGATGCGTGGCTCTCGACCCAGGCAGCGCGTGGCGGTCGGGTGCTGCTGGTTGTCGACGAGGCGCAGCACCTCGACGACGGCGCGCTGCGCCAGCTCGCCGAGCGGCTTGCCCCGGACCGCGACACGCCACGGCTGCAGCTCTGCCTGGTGGGCGAGCATGCCCCTGCGGCGCTCGCTGGCGCGCAGCGCGACGGATCCGTGCCACCGGTCGTCGTCCACTGCCGTCTGAGGGCGCTCGACGCGACCGAGACGCGCGACTACGTGCTGCACCGACTGCGCTGCGCCGGCTGGACGGGGCGCCCAGCCTTCGAACGCGCCGCGACCGATGCAATCCACCGCCGCAGCGAGGGCGTCCCGCGCCGCATGCACCTGCTCGCCGACCGGGTGCTGCTGCAGCTGTCGATCGACGGCGTCGATGTCGCCACCGCGGCCGCCGTCGAGGCCGCCGACGAGCAGCGGACCTTCGAGTGGCAAGGCCTCGCGCCGATCAAGGCCGGAATGCGCGCTCCGGCGCCGGTGGATGCGCCCGTGTCGCGAATGCCTTCGATCGAGGAAATGCTGGCGGGCATCGTCGTACCGTCGCGCGCCAGACCGCGCAGCGAAACGAGTCGCGACCGGGACGCGGAATCTGCGCCGCGCAGCGAGCCGCACCTGCCACCCCTTCCTTCGGCGCCGGACGATCTCCCGGCCAGTTCGCCGGGCGCTTCGCCGACCGGTGGATCACCCCGGTCGCCCGAGGGCGCCGTGCCACCCGGCACACGGTCCGCCGGCAAGGCGGGCGCCGCAGCGAGGGGCCTCCCCGTCGGCCTGGCCGCCGGCGCGATCGTGGTCGCGCTGGCGAGCATCGGCATCGGTTTGTGGCTCGGCGACGGGGGGCGGGCACCCGGCAGCACCGAGCTCGAGCGCATGCGGCTGGCCGTCATCGCGCCAGCCCGACAAGCCAGCGGGACAGTGACCGGGCCGGCCGGCGAGCTCGGGGCGCCGGCGGGCACTGCCACACCCGCCACACCCGCGGCCCCAATGGCAGCTACGACCGCCCCGCCGCCAACACGGCCGCCCACGACAGCGGTCTCGGCCCCGTCGTCCGCACCCGGTGCGGGAGCCAACGCCTTGCCGCTCGACGCTCGCGAGCCGCCCTCCGCCGCTACGGCCTCCGCATCGGCGGTTGCCGTCGACGCGGCGGCCCCGCCTCGGCCCGCACTCGCTTCGGGTTCGGCGAGCGCCGCACCGGTGCCCTTGGCCGGCCCGACGCCCTCGCCATCCCCGACCAGCGCCACGCCACC
>NZ_JACDCU010000043.1 GCF_013817365.1 Methylibium sp.
GGGGCAATCAGCCGCGCCACGCTGGGCTCGTAGCGTGCCTTCGCCAGCGTGGTTTCGACCCAGGCGCGGTCCAGCCCGCGGCGCTCCGAGATGCCGGCGGCCATGGCCGGTAGCTCGCTGCGCGTACCGTAGCTCGTGCTGTCGCTGTTCTGCTGCGCCTGCGCTGCGGCTGGCCGGCCATCGACACCGGCCGCGCAGGCAGTCGCCGCTAGACAGACAAGACAGGCGGCCAGTGCGGCCGGCGGAAGGACGGTTCGGGTCATCGGGATGTCGGGGCGAAAGGGTGGGAGAGGGGTTGCTGAGCCGGCGGTCTGGGAAGCGCCTGCAGGGCCTGCACGCCTTCAACGGCCAAGCGGCGAGCCTGTGCACCCGCTGCACGAGCCGACAGGGTAGCGCCGTCCTGCCTCGCATAGCGCAGCACGTCGAGTGCCCGCAGTGCCTGGGCCGCGGGCGCCGCGGCGTTCGCGCCGAGTTCGTGCTCGAGTGTGGCGGCCAACACGCGCGGCGGCAGGCTCTCGCTCGCAGAGACGCCGTGGGCGAGCGCGGCCCGGCGAATACGGGCGTAGGCGCGCAGCCACGGATCGCTGCGCCGCTGATCCAGCCAGGCCCATGCGGCGCCGAGGAGACTGGCCGCGATGATCACCGCGGCCAGCACGATGCCGAGATCCTGCCAACTCGGCGAGCTGAAGCCCAGGTTCTTCATCAGGTTCAGCTGGCTGCCGCGCGAGTAGTTGAGCACCCACTGCCGGTAGCCATTGTCGAAGCCCTCCCACAACGCTCGCACGCTGGTGAGCAAGCCCGGCGCGAGCCCGTCGATCGCGCCGGCCACGAAACCCGGCCGGGCGAGCAGCGCCCGGCTGCGGCTGATGCGCTCCGGCGCCACTTGCGAGGTGGGGTCCGCGCGCGCCCAGCCCGTGCCGGCCTGCCAGTACTCCGCCCAGGCATGGGCATAGCTCTGGCGCACGACGAGGCTCGTGCCCTCTTCATCGCGCTCGGCGCCCTGATAGCCGGTCACGATTCGCGCCGGCACGCCCGCCGCCCGCATGGCCACCACGAAGGCGGCGGCGAAGTGCTCGCAGAAGCCTTGCTTGCGGTCGAACCAGAACTCGTCGATCGCGTCGCCGCTGCCGTCGTCGTCGTAGGTGCCGGGCGTGAGCGTGTAGCTATAGCCCTCGCTGCGGATGCGGCGGTAGAGCAGGGCGGCCAGTCCCTCGGCGTCGTCCGCCGCCAGACGGGCCTCGCGCTTCAACGCCGAGGCCCAGGCCAGCAGGCGCGGGTTGTAGCCTGCGGGCAACTCGAGGTAGTCCTGCAGACCGGGCACCGCCTCGAGTGGGCCGTGCTCGAAGCGCGGCCATGCCTGTGCGGTATAGCGCAGCCGCTCCGTGACGGGGCGGTGGGTGATCCAGTGCAGGTCGGCACGCTGCACGGTGCGCAGATCGTCGAAGGCCGGCAACAGCGGCGTCGCTTCGAGCACGGGAATCATGGACAGGCGCAGCGGCTCGAGGGTCAGCTCGTAGTCGACCGGCTCGCCCAGCGGACGCAGCACCGCCTCCGATCCGGTGTGAGCGGCGAAGCGCGGCTGCAGGACGCGCCACGCGTCGCCGTCGAAGTGGCCGAGCACCGGACCGCGGAAATAAAGCGCCTCGGGCGGCGGCGGCTTGCCTCGAAGAAAGCGCACGCGCAGCGCGATGCTTTCGTCCAGCGCCAGCTCGGCCATGCTGCCCATGCGCATCTCCCCCGACAGGCCGGTACTTGCGCCGGCATCGCGCGGCAGGCCCCACAGCGGCCCGACTCTGGGGAACAGCGCGAACAGCAAAACCATCACCGGCGCGCCGAGCAAGGCGAAGCGCCCGGCCAGCTTGGCGGCCTGGCGCAGGCTCGGCTGGCCGACGGGCATGTGCGCGAGAACCAGTGCGGTGAGCAGACCCCACACCGAAACCAGCGTGGCCGCCGCGATGGCTAGCGATTGCGAATACAGGAAATGCGTGAGCACCAGGAAGAAGCCGAGGAAGAACACCGCAAAGGCATCGCGGCGCGCGCGCAGCTCCAGTGTCTTCAGAGCCACCAGCACCACCAGCAAAGTCACGCCGGCTTCCTTGCCTGCCAGCGTGCTGTGGGTCCATGCTGTCAGCACCAAGGCCAGCAGCAAGAGGGCGACCAGCACCCAGCGGCTGGGCAGCGCCGCGCTCCTGAGCGCGAGGGCGCCGCGCCACAGCAGCATGGTCGCCGTCAGCGCGCTGCACCAGAAGGGGAGATGGGCGGTGTGCGGCAGCACGGTCCAGCCGATGACCGCCAGCAGGAAAAGCGTGTCCCGCGCCTCGCGCGGCAAATGGCGCCAGCGCGGCCAGGTCAGGCGGGGCAGCGCGAAAGCCGCCGCGCCGGTGTTGACGGCGCGCACTCTCGGCGTCGCGCGCCGTTCCACCGTGCGAGGGTCTGCACTCACGGCGCTCTTTCGATGCCTGCGGCGGCGTCACCACGCGGAGCAACGAGCCCTCTGGCGGCGACCCGGCCCGGCTTCATGCGTACAGCGCCAACGCTTCCAGGCTGGCGCGCTTGTGCGCCTCGCCCTGGGCGGGCACCAGTTCACGACCTGGCAGCCGAAGCCCCCAGTCGATTCCGGCGCGTTCGCAGGCCAGCACCCATGCCGCCAGCCGAGACAGGCGCTGTTCGGGGCCGTGGGAGCCTGCGGCGGCCCATTCCAGCCAGAGCGCCTGACGCGCGGCGCTGCTGGTGTCGCGGCTGACCAGTTCGCCGCCGGTTTCCAACGCGCGAGCGGCCTTCTTCCACACGACGAGCTTGAGCGGATCGCCGCGCCGGTAACTGCGGATGCCTTCTACCTCGGCGCCCTCACTGCGGCGCGCGGCCTCCTTGCCGCTCCCGGAAGAACGCGCCGCCGGCAGCGGTGCAGCGGGCCGTTCGGGCTGCGGGTAGACCAGCACGCTGGCGGCCGGCCGCCATTCGCTCCAGGCGCGAAACAGGCCGAGGGGAAAGCGGGTCTCGAGGACCACGTCGGGCAGCGCCAGCCGGCCGCGGTGCGTGGCGGTGAAGCTCAGGCGCGCGCTCGCCTGCCCCCCGGCCGGCACGTCGACCCAGCTCCATCGCCGCGCTTTGTCTGCGCTGGCCAGGCGCAGCCCGACGCCGTGGCGGGCCCGCGGGCTCTGGCTGTTCAGCACGCATTCGACGATCGCCGCGTCGCCGGCGAACACGGCGGCCGGCGTGCGCAGGTGCAGGGTCAACGCCCGCAGCGTGTTGTGCGTGACATGCAGGGAAATCACGCCGCTGCCCGCGAGCAGGAAGGTCAGCAGGTAACCCAGGCTGAGCTGGTAGTTGATCGACGCGACGAGCAGCGCCAGCAAGGTCAGCGCGAACGCCCAGCCCGCCCGCGTCGGCAGGATGTAGACGTTGCGCTGCGTCAGCAGCAGCGTGTCGGTGCGCGGATGGCGCGCCTGCCACCAGGCCCGGGCGCGTGCGCGCAGCGCGCCGCCGAAGCCGGCGAGTGCAGGGCGCGGCAAGGCAGCCACCGTCGCGACCCTGCGGCTCAGGGCAACGCGACGGCCTCGACCATCGCACGCACCTGCTCGCGCGGGCCGCGTCCGGCGCCGGCCACCGGCATCAGGCGGTGCGCGATGCATTGAGCGATGACCGCCTGCAGATCGTCGGGGGCCACGTAGTCGCGCGCGGCCATCAGGGCTCGCGCCTTGGCGGCGCGCAGCAGCGCGATGCCGGCGCGCGGGCTCAAGCCCTCGGTGAACCATTGGCCGCCCCGGGTGGCCTCGATCAGCGCCTGCAGGTAGTCGAGCAGCGGCTCGCTGGCATGCACTGCGAGCACGGTTTGCTGGGCCGCCTGCAACTCGGCCGGGCTCATGACCGGCCGCAGGTCGCCGATCGCCTCGCGGCGGTCGCGCCCGGCGAGCAGCGCACGCTCGCTGGCGCGGTCGGGATAGCCGAGCGTGATGCACATCAGGAAGCGGTCGAGCTGGCTTTCGGGCAGCGGATAGGTGCCGAGCTGATCGCTCGGGTTCTGCGTGGCGATCACGAAGAAGGGTGCGGGCAGGGCGCGCGTCTCGCCTTCGACGGTGACCTGGTGCTCCTCCATCGATTCGAGGAGCGCGCTCTGCGTCTTGGGGCCGGCGCGGTTGATCTCGTCGGCCAGCAGCACCTGCGCGAACACCGGGCCGGGGTGGAACACGAAACTCTCCTTGCCACGCTCGTAGATGGACACGCCGAGCAGGTCGGAAGGCATGAGGTCGGCAGTGAACTGCACGCGCGAAAACCGCAGGCCCAGCGAGACCGCGAGCGCATGCGCCAGGGTGGTCTTGCCGACGCCGGGCACGTCTTCGATGAGCAGGTGGCCACCGGCCAGCATGCAGGCGACCGAGTCTTCGATCCGAGCGCGCTTGCCGACGATAATGGTGTCGATCTGATCGACGAGCTGGTGCAGCCGGGTGTGCAGACTCATGGCGCGCACCATAGCCCAAAGCCTTGCCTCGACCGACCTCTCAAGTCAAAGACAAATGGCCACCGCCTACTATTCCCACCCCGCGTGCCGCGGCCACGACATGGGCGCCGGCCACCCGGAGAGCCCGCAGCGGCTCGACGCGATCGCCGACCACCTGATCGCCACGGGCCTGGACCTCGCGCTCGAGCGCCGGGAGGCGCCGCAGGCGACCGAAGCCGCCCTGGTCCGCGTTCACGACCCAGCCCATGTGGCGCGCCTGCGCGAAGTGATGCAGCGGGTCGATGCGACCGGTCAGCACCGCGCGCTCGACCCCGACACCATTGCCGGTCCCGGCACCTGGGCCGCCGTGGTGCATGCCGCCGGTGCGGCGGTGGCGGCCACCGATGCCGTGCTGGACGGCGAGGTCGAGAACGCCTTCTGTGCGGTGCGCCCGCCGGGACACCATGCGACGCGCGGGCAGGCAATGGGTTTTTGCTTCTTCAACAGCGTGGCCATCGCGGCGCGCCATGCGCTGGAGGTGCGGGGCCTGGAGCGCGTGGCGATCATCGACTTCGACGTCCATCACGGCAACGGTACGGAAGACATCGTCGCCGACGACGAACGCATGCTGATGCTGAGCTTCTTCCAGTACCCGTTCTACCCGGGTTCGGGGACCGTGCCGCTCGGCGACAACATGGTCAACGTGCCGGTGCCGGCCTACACCAAGGGCCCGGAGATCCGCGAGCTGATCGAGACCGAATGGCAGCCGCGCCTCGAGGCCTTCAAGCCCCAGATGTTGTTCGTCTCGGCCGGCTTCGACGCCCACCGCGAAGACGATCTCGGCCAGCTCGGCCTGGTCGAGGCCGACTACGCGTGGATGACGCAGTGGCTGATGAAAATGGCTGCGCGCCATGCACAAGGGCGCGTGGTCTCCTGCCTGGAGGGGGGCTACAACCTCAGCGCGCTGGGGCGCAGCGTGGCGGCGCACTTGCGGGTGCTGACGGGCGCCTGACCGAAAGCGGCCGGGCTGCTGCGGCGGCTACGGCGATTCACCGCCGTCGGGTTCGGGCCCATGCCAGCGCGCCCAAGCCGAGCAGCATCAGGGCATGCACATGCGGCTCGGGAATCGCCGGCACGTTGCCATCGCGCACCGCCCAGGCGTAGAAGTTGCTGTTGATCGGCTCGTCGGAGTGGTAGGCCGAGATCGAGTCGCCGAACCAGCTCGTCGCCTCCGGGAACAGCGGGTCGGGATCGGCCAGCACGTCGGTCCAGTAGGCCCGTGAGAACAGATTGTCGAACGGGCCGGTGTTCTCGAAGCCCCAGGTGCCGGGTGGCGTCATGGTCAGCGGGTTGCCTGGCCCGAAGTTGCCCAGCGTCTCGTAGTACATGCGCTAGATTTCCGACACCGTGGTCGTGCCGCCCAGCAGCGTGGGCAGCCGCCAGCCGGCGACGCCGTCCACGACCAGCGCGGCGGCCCAGGCGTTGGCGCTGGTCCAGCTCATGCGGCCGTCGCTGTTGCTCAGGCCGTCGTCGAAGCTGGATCCGGCGCCGGCGTTGGCATCGGTGAGCCAGGTGAGATCGAGCGCTGGAACCGCGGCTGGCGAGCGGGACGGGGCGGCATCGGTGGTGCCGATCACCGACCGGGAGCGAGCGGCGGCTGGGCCCAGGCCTGTTTCCCGGGTCGCACGAATCCGCGCGGGTTGACAGGCTCTAGACTGCCGGCCCAATGAACAAGCAAATCGACGGTCTGCCGGCGCTGCTCGCGGCCCTGACTCATGCGACTGCGCTGGCCGAGTTCGCCGTGCTGGCGGCCTGTCTGGTGCTGGCCCTGCTGGCGACACGCCTTGTGCGCGGCGGTGCGCCGCAACCGAGTTCGTCGATCTGGTTCGGCAAGCACCTTGTCGACGGCGTGCTGTTTCCGGCGCTGGCATTGCTCGCAGCGGTTGTCGCGAGGCACGCGCTGGAAGGCGTGGTGCCGATCGCGGTGTTCCGGCTGGCCATACCGATCCTCCTGGCATTGATGGTGATTCGGGTCATCGTGCGCGTGCTGTCGGCCGCGCTGCCGCGGCTGCGCTTCGTGCGGGTCATCGAGCGCAGCGTGTCGTGGCTGGTCTGGCTCGGGCTGGTGCTGTGGCTCACCGGCGTGCTGCCGCTGATGCTCGCCGGGCTCGACAGCCTCAGCTGGAAGGTCGGCGGCACGCAACTGTCCATGCGCAACCTGGTCGAGGGCGTGTTGTCGGCGGTGTTCGTGCTCATGATCGTGCTGTGGGTCTCGGCGGCGATCGAGGCCAGGCTGCTCGCAGGCGCCATCGAGAACCTGTCGGTGCGCAAGATGGCGGCCAACTCGACGCGCGCACTGCTGCTGTTCGTCGGCCTGATGCTCGCGCTCTCGGCCGCCGGCATCGACATCACCGCGTTCGGCGTGCTGGGCGGCGCGATCGGCGTGGGACTGGGTTTCGGGCTGCAAAAGCTCGCCAGCAATTACGTCAGCGGCTTCGTGATCCTCGCTGAGCGCAACCTTCGCATCGGCGACACGGTGAAGGTCGACAATTTCGAAGGCCGCATCACCGACATCAAGACCCGCGCCACCATCATTCGCGCGGCGAACGGCCGCGAGTCGATCGTGCCCAACGAGATGCTGACCACCCTGCGCGTGGAAAACGCCTCGCTGGCGCAAGAGCCGGCTGTCATGACCTCGACCGTGGTTCAGGTCGCTTACGGCACCGACGTGGCGGCGTTGCGCGAGAAAATCCTCGCGGCATTGGCCGGCCTTTCGCGCGTGGCGAAAGACGGCAAGCACGTCAGTGACGTGCATCTGACGGACTTCACGGCGGGCGGCCTGGAGCTGACCGTGTGGTACTGGAACGGTGATCCGCACAACGGGCAGTCGAACCTGCGCTCCGAGGTCAATCTCGCGATCCTCGGCGTGCTCGACGCCGAAGGCATAGAGATCGCGCATGCACAGCGAATCGTGCATCCGCGACCCGTGCGTGGGGCCGGCGCCGCACCGCCTGCGGCGGCTTGATTCGAAAGGTGGCGTCCGAGGCGCCGCGCGCCTTCAGCCGGTCGCCGTGAGCGACCAGTGGGCGAACTGCACCGTGCACTCGATGCCGGTCGGTTCGGCTTCGCGCCAATCGACCTCGCCGCCGAGTTGCTTGACGCGCTTTCTCACTCCGCCCAGCCCGAGCCCGTGCGCCCAGGCTTGCGGATTGATGCCGCAGCCGTCGTCGCGGACCGTGAGTTCGAGGCGGTCATTGCTCAGGCGCAGCCGCACGACAAGTCGCGTGGCCTGGGCATGCGCGATGGCGTTGCTGACCAGTTCGCGCAGCACCCGCGTGAGCGCGGACCACTGCACCACGGTGAGCTCGGCGTCGCGGTCGAAGTGCGACTGCCAGTCGAGCGCCACGTGGGCGAGCTGCAGGCGCTGCTGCACGGCGGCCTTCCATTCGCCGGCGGCGTGGGAGAGCCGGTGGCTGCCGACCGCCAGTCCGCGCGTGAGCGTTTTCAAATCCTGCAGCGTGTGGCGGATGTAGTCTTCCTGCTCGGGGTTCGATGCCTGGTACATGAGCGTAAGCAGGCGCGCGCCGATGTCGTCGTGCAGATCTTGTGCGATGCGGCTACGCTCCTCGCTGCGGCCCCGCTCGACCGCCTGGTCGAAGGCGACGGCGCGCTTCAGTTGCTCGACGATGCGGTCGGCCAGCCGCGCGTCTTCTTCGGTGAACAGGCGCTGGCCGCGCTGCGAGAAGCGCAACACCAGCGTCTGCTCCGTGCGCTCGCTGTTGCGGCTCAGGTCGGGCACCGGCACCAGCAAGGTCGAGCCGTCGCCGCTGGTGCGCGCGTCGGTGGTGAGTTGCGGGGTAATGGCGGCCTCGAGCGGCTCGAACAGTTCGCGCAGCAAGCTGAGCAGGGTCGCCGCGGCGCGCTGCGGCCTGGCCTCGACCTCGCGTGCCATGCGGTACAGCCGTTCGAACAGGCGCTCCATGCTCACCATGCCGGCGCCGCGCAGATGGTTGAGCATCCACTGCCGCACGCCGGCATACAGGCCCAGCGACAGGAACACTGACAAGGTGATCGAGGTGAACTGGCTGAAGGAGAAGGCGGCGACGAACAGCAGATCGAGCGAGGTCGCCACGGTGCTGATGCCGGCCAGCAGCGAGAACTCGCGCAGCACCTGCTGCGACTTGGCCAGGAACGGCATCAGCAGCAGCAGCGAGGCCAGGAACACCACCCAGATCATCGAGCCGACCGTGGCGATGCCATGCTGAATGCCCGGCTGCTGGCTCGCCGCGGCAATGGCTGCGGTGAGCAGGATCCACGTGCCTGCCGTGACGCTGCCGAAGCGCCGCAGCACCACGGCGAAGGGGTGCGGCTCGATGCGATAAGACCAGCTCAGCAGCGCGATCGCACCCAGGCCGAGCAGTCCGCCGCCGATCTGCGTCCACCACCAGGCTTGCGGCAGCGCGCCGGCGAGGTGAAGGACGAGCAGCGTCGCAGCGGCCGTCCAGCCGAGAGATGCGATCGGCGCGGCATGCGGCAATCGGCGCGGATGAACGCATACGGCATGCAGGATGGCGGCCCCCGTGAGCAGGTCGAAAGCGGTGCGCGCATGTACCTCCCATCGCGCATAGAACGGCGGCAGCGTCAGGTCGAGCGCGGTGCCGGCGGCGATGAAAAGCAGGTTGCCGCACTGCGCCAGCGCCATGAACGCGTACAGCGCGTTGCGCACCGACGGTCTCACCAGCACGACCACCAGCGCCACCAGATAGAGCAGCAGCGCCAGGGCGCTGACCAGCCAGTACAGCAAACCCAGGCGCAGGCCGCTGCGCGGCGCGAGCTGCAGCTGGGCGGTGCCGCCGTCGGCGAAGAACAGCCGCACCCGTTGCTGCGAAAGGGCCGCGTGCAAACGCAGGTGCAGCTCGCGGTGACGGGCACGCTCGGCGTCGCCGGGCGTCCAGCGCGGCGAGCGCTGCAGTGCCAGCGCGTCGACCACCGCAATCTGCGCATCGTCACCGATCACCCCCAGCAGGGCTCGGCCGATGAAGGGCTGCAGCACGGGCGTCGCGCTCGCCGCCAGTTCGAGCTGGCCCTGCGCATTGGCGCGCCACACCGCGTCCAGATGCGGTTGCGCAGCGAGCGCGCGCGTCAGCAGAAAAAGCGTCAAGCAACCGAGCAGCGCCGCGGCGATCAGGAGCCGAAGTCGCCAGCGCAGCCAAGGCGAGCGCAGGCCAGCGGGCAGCCATTTCTGCAGCAGCATGCTGTCGATGTCGTTATTGGCGGCGCCGCGGCCTGAGGGACCGTCATGCGCCGCGTTCAACGCGGGGATCGGCCGGGAGCTCTGCTCACGGGGAGACCGTTGGTTGGATCGCTGCCGGGTTCGCTAGGCGGCGGGCCGCCCGCTCACACCAGGCCCTGCTTGCTGGCCAGCACGGCGGCCTCGGCGCGGCTCGAGACGTTGAGCTTGCGGTAGATCGCCTTGATGTGATCGTTGACAGTGAACCACTTGATGCCCATCAGCCCGGCGATTTCCTTGATGGTGAAGCCCTTGCTCAGGTAGGTGAGCACCTCGGTCTCGCGCGGCGTCAGGCGCTCGTGATCGGGCTCGGCATAGACCGGCGGCTGGGCCGGCCGCGCGGTCTGGAAGTCGCCGGGCGCATGCGCGCTGTCGAGCGACATTGCCCCGGAGTCGCCGCCTTGGCGAAAGTGCGACAACAGCCGGCGCGCAATGGCCGGTGAGAGCGGCGGCTGCCCGCGCACGATCTTTTGCAGCTCCTCGACCAGTACCTCGAAGCGATCTTCCTTGAGCAGGTAACCGTCGGCGCCGCACTGCAGCGCCGGGAACAGATGGTCGTCGTCGGAATACAGGGTGGTGACGATCTTGGTGGCGCCGTGATGGGCCATCTCGGTCAGCAGCTCCAGGCCGTTGCCGTCGGGCAGCTCCAGGTCGACCAGCACCAACTTGAAAGGCTCACCGCCCGGCGCTGCGTGGCCGATGCCGAGCTGGCGGCGTGCGGATTCCAGATCGCCGGCTTCGGCGATGCCGGTCACGTCCGAAAAGCTCTCGCGCACTACCCGGGTCAGGAAGTTGCGCGCCACCGGGTTGTCTTCGACGATCAACACCTTCACGGCCATGACAGGCTCCTCGAATTGAAATGCGTGCGGGCTCTCGTGTTCGCATCGGGGCTGCGTGCCAGCCGCGCGATCACTTCAGCGCCGGATCGGCGGGCGCGTGCAGCGCGCGCGACAGCCGGAGGTAGCGCTCGCCCAGATCGGCGAGCTGTTCGGTTTTCTGTGCGTCGCTCAGCCGGCTGTCGAGCAGCACCTGCGAGCGCTGCCTGAAGTCTTCGATGTCGAGCATGAACTTGAGCTGGTGGTTGCCCGAGCGCTGAAAGCCGGCTAAATTGAACATGCGCTTGAGCATCCGCTTTTCCTCGAGCGTCTTGCCGACGCCGAAGATGTAGCCGGCCAGCCGAGTGCGCACCGACAGCGGCAAGTCACGCCGCCACAGCAGCGGGTCCTTGGGAATCAGCGCCGATTCCCACAGCACCGCGAGTTGCTGCGCTTGTCGCGGCGCCCTTTCACGCAGGCGCGACATCTCTTCGGTGTTGTAGGTGGCCGCATGCACCTTGCCGGAAAGGACCGCCTCGACGTTGTGCGCGTGAGTGCCCCGCAGCAGCGTCGCGAAATGCGCCTCGGGCTCGAGGACGCGCGGCACGAACAGGGCGTACGAAGGCATGACCGCGCCCGAGGTCGAACTCGGCTCGCCCATGGCGAAACGCCAGGTGCGCGGCTTGTCGAGAAGCTGCTCGATCGAGGCGAGGCCGGCGTCGCGTCGCGTGACGATCAAGGCACGGTAGCCGAGCGAGCCGGCCGAGTCGACCATTTGCGCGAACACTTCGACGTTGGCGCGGTCGATGCAGTCGAGCGCGGCCTTGCTGGAGACCCAGGCCAGCTGAACCAGGTCCGTCGCCAAGGCATCGACGGCCGCTTCGTAGGTGGCGTGGTAGATGCCCCGCACGTCCAGCCCCGTCGAGCGGCGCATCGATTCGAAAAAGGGCTCCCACGCTGCCTGCGTTTCGGCGACCGTGGTGGTGGTGATCACGCCGAAGGCCAGAGAAGACTGCTCGGTCGCCGGCGTGGCGCGCGCGGTGAGACCGGCGAGTGCAAGCACGGTCAGCTTGAGCAGCGTTCGTCGCACGACGGCGTTCCTCGGTAGCAGGGGGGACGCCGCGAATTTAGCACCCGACCCCGGCGCTCCCGGCCTTCTTCGCCCGCAAGGGGGTCCGTCCCAGCCGGCTTCCCCCGCTGTGGGGAGGGCCGCGTTCAGTCGTTGCGCAGCACCAGCTTGCCGTGGACCTGCCGGCGGGCCATCAGCTCGAACGCGCGGGGCAGCTCCTGCATGGTCAGCTGCTGCTCGATCACCGGCTTGATCCTGCCGTCCGCATACCAGCTGGCCAGCTCAGCCAACGCCTTGGCGTTGTTGCCGGGTTCGCGGCGCGCGAACTCGCCCCAGAAAACGCCCACCACCGAGGCGCCCTTGAGCAGCGCCAGGTTGAGCGGCAGGCTGGGAATGGCGCCTGCCGCAAAGCCGACGACGAGGTAGCGGCCGCGCCAGGCGATCGAGCGAAACACCGGCTCGCTCAGGGGGCCGCCGACCGGGTCGTAAACCACGTCGGGCCCCTGGCCGGCGGTGGCGGTCTTGATCTGCTCGCGCACGTCGCCCCGGCTGTAATCGACGGTCGCATCGGCACCGAGCCGACGGCACAGCGCGCACTTTTCCTCGCTCGAAACCGCAGCGATCACCGAGGCGCCCATCGCCTTGGCGATCTGGATCGCCGCGGTGCCTACGCCGCCCGCCGCGCCGAGCACCAGAACGGTCTCGCCGGCTTTCAGCCGGGCGCGGTCGATCAGCGCGTGGTGGGTGGTGCCGTAGGTGCACAGGAAGGCGGCTGCATCCTCGAAGGCAAAACCGGGCGGTAAGGGCATGACCTGCGCGGCATCGACGCAGGCCGCAGTGGCGAAACCGCCGAGTCCGCCGAACGAGGCTACGGCCATGCCGGGCTGCAGTGTCGTCACGCCTTTGCCGATGGCTTCGACCACGCCGGAGAACTCGGAGCCGGGCACGAAAGGCAGCGCCGGCTTCATCTGGTACTTGTTCTGCACGATCAGCAGATCGGGAAAGTTGAGGCTCGCGCAGCGGATGGCCACGCGCACCTGGCCGGGCTTCGGTTCGGGCGTCGGCAGTTCGGTCCACTTCAGGGCGTCGGGGCCGATGGGGTTGTCGCAAAGCCAAGCGTGCATGGGCTCTCCTGCAAAAGGGGGCGTCGTTGTCGCAGCGGTCGCGGCCATCATAGGCAGCGTGGGGCTTCGCAGCGGTCGCCCAGGTGACGCACAAAGGCGTCTTGCGCGCTCCCTACAATCGGCGCGGTGCGCATCCTCATCGCCAACGACGACGGTTATCTCGCCCCCGGACTGGCGGCGCTCGTGGAGGCCTGCCGCGGCTTGGGCGAGCTCGACGTGGTGGCGCCCGAGCAGAACTCGAGCGGCACCTCCAATGCGCTGACGCTGCACCGGCCGCTGTCGGTGCGCACGGCGGCCAACGGCTATCGCTTCATCGACGGTACGCCGTCGGACTGCGTGCATGTCGCGCTCACCGGCCTGCTGCCGTACAAGCCGGATCTGGTCGTCTCGGGCATCAACAACGGCGCCAACATGGGCGACGACACGCTGTATTCGGGCACCGTGGCGGCGGCGATGGAGGGCTATCTGTTCGGTATTCCGTCGATCGCGTTCTCGCTCGCCGAGCGCGGATGGACGCACCTGGATGCCGCAGCTCGCGTGGCGCGGGCGTTGATCGAGCAGGTGACCTTGCAGTCGTTCCCCCCCTCGGCGCGCGGCGCGTGGCTGCTCAACGTCAACGTTCCCGACCGCCAGCACGCCGAGTTGCACGGCCTGCGCATCACGCGGCTCGGGCGCCGCCATGCCAGCGAGCCCGTCATCTGCCAGAGCAACCCCCGCGGCGAGCCGATCTACTGGATCGGTGCGGCGGGCGACGCGCGAGAGGCGGGCGAGGGCACCGACTTTCACGCGGTCGCCAACGGTTGTGTTTCGGTGACGCCCTTGCAAGTGGACCTGACCGACCACGCGGGCCTTCCCGCCTGGCAGGAAATGCTGGCGGCCCGCGCATGAGCCCTTCGCCCAGCCACCCCGGGGCGCGAAGCGGCTCCTTCGGATCCTTAAAGGGCTCACTCTTCCCCGACGGTGCAGCGCCGAGCGCCGGGGCGCTTCGATGAGCGACGCAGAGCAGGCGGCGCCGAAGTTTCCCTTGCGGCTGGATCGCATGACGTTGCAGGCACGCAAGCTTGCGGTGCCCCCCGCAGCGCAGCGCTCGGCGAGTGTGGCGATGAAGCCGGCACGACCCTGCTCGCCTGCGCCGCAAGACCCGCTGATCCGCCCGCAGCGTCCGCTGCACGAGGCCGCGCTCGACAGCCGGCGGGTCGCCGTGCCGGCCGGCCTGGGTCTCGATTCGCACCATGTGCGCGAACGCATGCTGGGGCGCCTTGCGGCCGAAGGCGTGCGCGACCCGCGCGTGCTGAGCGCCATGCGTGCGGTGCCCCGCCACGTCTTCGTCGATACCGCGCTGGCCAACCAGGCCTACGAAGACACCAGCCTGCCCATCGGATTGGGGCAGACCATTTCCAAACCGTCGGTGGTCGCCCGAATGATCGAGCTTCTGATCGCCGAGCAGCGGCCGGATGCGCGGCTGCGCGTGCTCGAGATCGGCACCGGCTGCGGCTACCAGGCGTTGGTGCTGGCACAGTTCGCACGTCAGGTGGTGTCGATCGAACGGCTCAAGCCGCTGCACGACAAGGCCCGCGACAACCTGGCTGGACTGCGCCACGACAACCTGCGGCTCGTCTATGGCGACGGACGCCTGGGCCATGCGCCCAATGCGCCCTACGACGGCATCATTGCTGCCGCCGGTGGCGACGACATTCCCGGCGCCTGGTGCGAGCAGTTGGCCGAGGGCGGCCGGCTGGTCGCACCGATGCACGACGCGCTCAGCGGCGGCCAGGTGCTGGTGGTCATCGACCGACGGCCCGGCGGCAGCCTGCGGCGCACGCTGTACGAGGCGGTGCGGTTCGTCCCTCTAAAATCCGGCGTTGGTTGAACGAAGGTGACGAAGCTCATGCATTTCCAGTTCCTTCGCGGAGCACGCCTGCGTGCCGCGCTCGTGGCGGCCGCCGTGCTGTCGTTGGCGGCCTGTGCTTCCGGGCCGCGGACCGCGCCGCCCGTTGAAGACCGTTCGCTGCGCAACGTGGCGCCGGGCGCCATGCCGGCCACCGGTCCGCTCGTCGATCCAGCTCTGCTGCCCGGTGCCGAGAACGCCGGCAAGCCCGGCTACTACACCGTCCGGCCCGGCGACACGATGATCCGCATCGGGCTGGAAACCGGGCAGAACTGGCGTGACATCGCCAGCTGGAACGGCATGGAAAACGCGAACGCCATCGAGGTCGGTCAGGTCATGCGAGTCGTGCCGCCCCTGCCGGACCCGGCGGCGGTCGCCACCCAACCGGTCACGAGC
>NZ_JACDCU010000343.1 GCF_013817365.1 Methylibium sp.
AGGAAAGACCGCGCCAATGAGGGGATGTCCTCGCGCCGCTCGCGCAGCGCCGGCAGACGCAGGCGGATGACGTTGAGGCGGTGAAACAGGTCTTCGCGAAAGGCACCCTGGCGGACACGCTGCTCCAGGTTCTGATGGGTCGCGGCGATCACCCGCACATTGCTCTTGAGCGGGTTGTGGCCCCCGACACGATAGAACTGCCCGTCGGACAGCACTCGCAGCAGCCGCGTCTGCAGGTCGAAGGGCATGTCGCCGATCTCGTCGAGGAACAGCGTGCCGCCGTCGGCCTGCTCGAAGCGCCCGCGCCGCGTGGTCTGCGCGCCGGTGAAGGCGCCGCGTTCGTGACCGAACAGCTCGCTTTCGAGCAGGTCTTTCGGAATCGCCGCGGTGTTGATCGCGACGAAGGGGCCCTTGTTGCCCAGCTCGCCGCGCGGGCTGTGTTTGTGCAGCGCCTGGGCGACCAGCTCCTTGCCCGAGCCGCTCTCGCCGGTGATGAGCACGGTCACGTTGCTCTGCGAAAGCCGCCCGATGGCACGGAACACGTCCTGCATCGCCGGCGCCTGGCCGAGCATCTCGGGCATCTGCGCGAGGCGCTCGTCGGCGACTTCCTCACGCAGGCTCTCGTCGAGCGCGCGGCGGATCAGCTCGACCGCCTTGGTCAGGTCGAAGGGCTTGGGCAGGTACTCGAAGGCCCCGCCCTGGAAGGCCGAGACGGCGCTGTCGAGGTCGGAATACGCCGTCATGATGATGACGGGCAGCCCCGGCAACTGCGCCTTCACGGTGGCCAGAAGATCGATGCCCGAGCCGCCCGGCATGCGGATGTCGCTCACCAACACCTGCGGCGTGTCGCCGGACTCGAGGGCCGCGAGCAGGTCCCTGGCACTGGAGAAGCTGCGCACCGGCAACTCCTCGCGCGCGAGCGCCTTCTCGAGCACGAAGCGGATGGATTGATCGTCGTCGACGATCCAGATCGGTTTCATGCGGGTCTGCGGTCAGGTCGGTGATTCGTCTGCCGCCCCGTCGGGTGCGCTCAGGGCAGCGGTATCGTGATCTTGAACAGCGTACGGCCCGGCACGCTTTCGCAATCGATCGTGCCGTGATGTTGCGACACGAAGGTCTGCGCCAGTGTGAGGCCGAGGCCCGATCCGCCCTCGCGCCCCGAAACCAGCGGATAGAAGATGCGATCGAGGATCGACGCCGCAATGCCCGGGCCGTTGTCCTCGACATGCAATTCCAGTGCCAATCGGAAACGCTGCTTGCCGAGCGTGACCTGTCGTGCCACGCGCGTGCGCAGCACGATGCGGGCATCTGCCGCCGTCATGCGCTCGCTCAGCGCCTGCGCGGCGTTGTGGGCGATGTTGAGAACGGCCTGGATGAGCTGCTCGCGATCGCCACGGAAGTCGGGTATGGAGATGTCGTAGTCGCGCTGGATCGTCAGGCCCCTGGGGAACTCGGCCAGGATCAACGCGCGCACCCGCTCGCACACTTCGTGGATATTGACGTCGCTCACCAAGTGGGGCCGGCGGTGCGGCGCGAGCAGCCGGTCGACCAGCGCCTGCAGCCGGTCTGCCTCCTTGATGATGACCTGCGCATATTCGCTCAGGCTCTTGGAGGCCACCTCCATCTGCAGCAGTTGCGCGGCGCCGCGAATGCCCCCCAGCGGGTTCTTGATCTCGTGCGCGAGGTTGCGGATCAGCTCCTTGTTGGCCTCGACCTGCTCATGCGCGCGCTCCTCGCGGTCTTGTCGGGTCTGTTGCTCGATCTCGATCAGCTCGACCAGCGTGACGTCGGGGTCTTCCATCTGGTTGACGATCACGTGAACCAGCAGCGGCTCGGCGTGCGCCGCGACGGGGCGCTTCAAGTGGGCGTCGAGGCGGCTGGTCGAGAACTCGTTGCGCGCCACGGCAGCGACCGTCTCGCGCAACAGCTCGGGCTCGACGAACCAGTCGAACCAGTCGCGCCGCCGCACGTGGCGGCGCGACAGGCCCATCACGTTCTCGAAGGCGGCATTGGCGAACAAGCAGCGGCCGTCGCGGTGCACCACCGCCACCATGGTGGCGAGCAGATCGAAGGCGTCGTGGCCGCCCGGAGCAGCCGGCGTCGGCGGGCTCATCTCGAGAGGCAACCCGACGCCCTGCGCGACGCGTCGGTCAGACGCCGCCGCCGGTGGAGCCCGGGTTCGAGCCGGCGCTTGCGCCACCGAGTTTGTCCAGTTCGCGTCGCAGCGCAGCGACGTCGCTCTCGGAGCGCTCGATGCCGGACTTGAGTTCGGCCGTGCGGTCCAGGTACTTCTGGTAGTTCTTTTCGTCGCCGCGGCGCTCGGGCTGGCCGTTGTTGTATTCCAGCTTGAGGCCCGCCAGGCGCTCCTCTTCTCGCCGCAGTTCGTTCTCGAGAATGCGGCGCTTGTCGGTGTCGCGGGCACGCTGATCCGCGGCATCGACGCGGCTGTCCGCGGGCCGGGAGGCGCCGCTGTCGACCTTCGGTGCAGGCGCGCGCCGCACGGGCGGCGACTGGATCACCGTTACCGAACCGCCTTCGAGCGCCTTGCAGCCTCTGTCGCCGGCTTCCTTCGGGGTGATGGTGCCGGTGTAGAGATTGCCGGGGCACTTGTAGACCACCGCGTCCTGCGCGAGCGCGCCGGTCCCTGCGCCGCATGCCAGCACTGCCACGGCCGCCATCATCACGGCCCTGAAACCGACTCGCACGATCATTTCCTGCTCCTTCGCCGCTTGCACACGGACGCCTCGCGCCGATGCGCATCGAGTATCCGGCATTCTTTTCTCGATGCGCAGGCGCAGCAGGCATGAGGCCCGCCTGACGTGGAAAGGGACGGCCGGAGCCGTCCCTTTGTCACAGTCTTTCACGCACTTGCGCTGGCTGCAATCGGCGCCATAGGCACCGCGCCGGTTCGCTCTACAAGGTGTAGTACATGTCGAACTCGATCGGATGCGTGGCCATGCGAAAGCGCGTGACCTCCTGCATCTTGAGTTCGATGTAGGCGTCGAGATAGGTGTCGGTGAAGACGCCGCCCTTGGTCAGGAAGGCGCGGTCCTTGTCGAGGTAGTCGAGCGCCTGGTCGAGGCTGTGGCAGACGGTCGGGATCTTCGCGTCCTCTTCCGGCGGCAGGTGGTAGAGGTCCTTGGTGGCCGCCTCGCCCGGGTGGATCTTGTTTTCGACGCCGTCCAGGCCGGCCATCAGCAGTGCCGTGAAGCCCAGGTAGGGGTTCATCAGCGGGTCGGGGAAACGCGCCTCGATGCGGCGGCCCTTGGGGTTGGCCACGTAAGGGATGCGGATGGAAGCCGAGCGGTTCTTGGCGGAATAGGCCAGCTTGACCGGCGCCTCGAAGCCCGGCACCAGGCGCTTGTAGCTGTTGGTGCCCGGGTTGGTGATGGCGTTGAGCGCGCGGGCGTGCTTGATGATGCCGCCGATGTAGAACAGCGCGAACTCGCTCAGGCCGGCGTAGCCGTCGCCAGCGAACAGGTTCTTGCCGTCCTTCCACACCGACTGGTGCACGTGCATGCCCGAGCCGTTGTCGCCGACGATCGGCTTGGGCATGAAGGTGGCGGTCTTGCCGTAGGCATGGGCCACGTTGTGGATCACGTACTTCTGCAACTGCAGCCAGTCGGCGCGCTGCACGAGGGTCGAGAACTTGGTGCCGAGCTCCATCTGGCCGGCGGTGGCGACCTCGTGGTGGTGCACCTCGACCGGAATGCCCAATGACTCGAGGATCAGGCACATCTCCGAGCGCAAGTCCTGCGAGCTGTCGACCGGCGGCACCGGGAAGTAGCCGCCCTTCACGGATGGGCGAAAGCCCGTGTTGCCGTGCTCGTATTCCTTGCCGCTGTTCCAGGCCGCCTCTTCGGAGTCGATCTTGAAGAAGCACCCCGACATGTCGTTGCTCCAGCGCACGCTGTCGAACACGAAGAACTCGGGCTCGGGGCCGAAGAACGCGGCGTCGCCCAGGCCGGTGGACTTCATGTACGCCTCGGCGCGCTTGGCCAGCGACCGGGGGTCGCGCTCGTAGGGCTTGCCGTCGCCCGGCTCGATGACGTCGCAGGTGAGGAGGATGGTCGGCTCTTCGAAGAAGGGGTCGATGTTGGCGGTGTTCGGGTCCGGCATGAGCAGCATGTCGGAAGCTTCGATGCCTTTCCAGCCGGCGATCGAAGAACCGTCGAAGGCATGACCGGCGCTGAATTTGTCTTCATCGAAAGCGGAAACGGGCACGGTCACGTGTTGTTCCTTGCCGCGGGTGTCGGTGAAGCGGAAATCGACGAACTTGATTTCGTTTTCCTTCACCATCTTCATCACGTCGGCGACGGTCTTGTTGGCCATCAGGTTCTCCAGGCAGGGCAGTGTTATGGGTCGGGTTTTTCTGTTCGGGCGCACGACAACCCGCCAGCGGCCCTCGAAAGGCTCGGCGCAATTTAGCAGAAAGCATGCCCAGAATTGGGGCCGACCGAAGGCGCACCAGCCGCTCTACAGACT
>NZ_JACDCU010000344.1 GCF_013817365.1 Methylibium sp.
AAGCCGAAGCCTTTCGAGCGACCGGTATCGCGGTCCATCATGACCTTGGCCGATGTGACCGTGCCAAACTGACCGAAGGACTGCTGGAGTTCTTCGTCACGTACACCGTAGGCCAGATTGCCTACATAGAGCTTGTTGCCCATGGGGGAGCGCCTTTCTTCCTCTTAAACGGTACCTTCGGGTACCTGAAACACCATGTGGAGCCTCAACCCGCCGGAACCAATCCAGAGAAGGCGCCGCACCGAAAAAACGAAACCATTATGTGTGAACCTTTGTGTTTGAGTACGGTGCGATCCCGCGAGTGTTGTAACGGCGCCGTCCCGGCTCACGCCGGTCTGTGCGCCGGCTGAGATGCGCGGTGACGCAGTGCGCATTGCCAGCCTGGTGCCCAGCCTCACCGAATTGGTGATCGCCCTCGGCCTGGGGCCGCGGCTGGTGGCGCGCACAGGCTTCTGCATCCATCCTGCGCATGACGTGGCCGACGTGCCCAAGGTCGGCGGCACCAAGGACGTGAACCTCGGCAAGCTGCGCCGGCTGGCGCCGACCCATGTGCTGGTCAATATCGACGAGAACCGGCGCGAGACGGTCGAGGCCTTGCGCGAGTTCGTGCCGCAGGTGATCGTCACGCACCCCTGTTCGCCGCGCGACAACCTGGCGTTGTTCGAGCAACTGCGCGCGGCCTTCGCTGCCGAGCCGGGCGTCGCCGAGCATGCGGCGGCACTCGCCGACGAGCTGGCCGGCGAACTGGCCCGCAGCGAAGCGCAGGCCTGGCCGGAGCAGCGAGTGCTGTACCTGATCTGGCGCGCGCCCTGGATGACAGTAGCGCGCGATACGTACATCGCCCGCATGCTCAGGACGGTGAACTGGCGCAGCCTGCCCCCGCAGGACGGCGGCCCGAGCGGCGCCGCGCGCTACCCTGCGCTGCAGGGCGATGAGTCGTGGCTCGCCGGCGTGGACCGCGTGCTGCTCAGCAGTGAACCCTACCGTTTCGACGCCAGCCACTTGGCCGAAGCAATTGACCTGTGCCCAGGCGCCCAGGCACAACTCGTCGATGGCGAACGGCTCAGCTGGTACGGGCCGCGTGCGGCGGCCGGCTTGCGTTACCTGCGCACCCTCGCCGAGTCGGCCTGATCGCAGACCAGCCGCGCTGGCCCGAGAATCGCGTCATGGACCTCAAGCCGCTGATCGCGTTGCTGGCGATCGTCAACCCGATCGGCGCCATCCCCTTCTTCATCAGCTTCACGAGCGGTTTCAACCGCGCGCAGCGCCAGCGCACGATCCGCGTCAGCGCCTTCAGCGCCTTCGTGGTGATCGCCGTCAGCGCGCTCGCCGGGCTGCGCATCATCGAGTTCTTCGGCATCAGCATCGCCTCCTTCCAGGTCGGCGGCGGCACCTTGCTCCTGATCAGCTCGCTGCAGATGCTGCATGCGCAGCCGGCCGAAACAAGCAAGGAGGACGTCAGCGAAGGCGCCGAGCGCGCCGATGCCGGCGACAGCATCGCCGTGGTGCCGCTGACCATTCCGCTGCTTACCGGCCCGGCGACCATCTCGACAGTGGTGATCTACGCCGAGCAGAGCCCGCACTGGTGGCAGCTCGGCACGCTGGTGCTCTACGGCGTGGTGATCGGTGTGGCGGTGTACGTCGCCTTCATGGCCTCGGGGCGCATCGCCCGGGTGCTCGGCCAGACCGGCATCAACGTGATGACGCGGCTGATGGGCCTGATCCTCGCCGCCATGGCGGTCGAGATCATGGCCGCGGGGCTGATGCAGCTGTTCCCTGTGCTGGCGACGGCGCTGCCGCGCTGAGCCATCCGGCGATGATTCGTCCGCTGCGGGCCGAGTGCCGGGCCGCTCTCAGGCCGGCCCGCATCGCCTTGGTGGATCGGCCGATGGTCCCGTCGCACGAAGGGCTCCGATGAGCGACGCGCTGCGCTTCGACCACGTGATCATCGGCGCCGGCACCGCGGGCTGCCTGCTCGCCAACCGGCTCAGCGCCGACCCGGGCAAGCGCGTGCTGCTCATCGAGGCGGGCGGGCGCGACAACTACCACTGGATCCACATCCCGGTCGGCTACCTGCACTGCATCGGCAACGCGCGCACCGACTGGCTCTACCGCACCGAGCCCGACCCGGGGCTGAACGGCCGCGTGCTGCGCTACCCGCGCGGCAAGGTGCTCGGCGGCTGCTCCAGCATCAACGGCATGATCTACATGCGCGGCCAGTCGCGCGATTACGAGCACTGGGCCGACGTGACCGGCGACGACGCTTGGCGGTGGGAGGCCGTGCTGGCGCGCTTCCGGCAGCACGAGGACCACCATGGCGGCGACGCCGCCGACCCGGAGTTCGCCGCCTTTCATGGGCGCGGGGGCGAGTGGCGTGTCGAGAAGCAGCGCCTGCGCTGGGATCTGCTCGACGCTTTTGCACTGGCCGCGCGGCAGGCCGGCATTCCGGCGAGCCGCGATTTCAACCGCGGCGACAACGAAGGCGTCGGCTACTTCGAGGTCAACCAGCGCGCCGGCTGGCGCTGGAACACGGCGCGCGCTTTCCTGCGGCCGGCCTGTCATGGCCGGCCGAACTTCACGATGTGGACCGGCGCGCAAGTCGCCCGCTTGCTGCTCGAACGCGGCACAGCCGGTGCGCTGCGCTGCACCGGCTGCGAAGTGCGCACGCCGCAGGGGCTGCAGACGGTCAAGGTCGACGGCGAGGTGCTGCTGTGCGCCGGTGCCATCGGCTCGCCGCAGTTGCTGCAGCTCTCCGGCATCGGACCGGCCGAGCTGCTTCGAGAGCGCGGCGTGCCCGTGCAGCACGCGCTCCAGGGCGTTGGCGAAAACCTGCAGGACCACCTTCAGATCCGGGCCGTGTTCAAGGTGACGGGCGCCCGAGCCGGGCGGCTCACGCTGAACACGCGCGCTGCCTCGTGGTGGGGCAAGGCGCTGATCGGGCTGGAGTACGCGGCCCGACGAAGCGGGCCGATGAGCATGGCGCCTTCGCAGCTCGGCGCCTTCACGCGCTCCTCGCCCGGGCACGCGTGGCCGAACCTCGAATACCACGTGCAGCCGCTGAGCCTGGAGGCCTTCGGCGAACCGCTCCACGGCTTCGATGCGTTCACCGCCAGCGTGTGCAATCTCAACCCGACCAGCCGCGGCAGCGTACGCATCAAGAGCCCGCGTTTCGAGGACGCCCCCGCCATCGCGCCGCGCTATCTCTCGACCGCCGAGGACCGCCAGGTCGCCGCCGACAGCCTGCGCGTCACGCGGCGCATCGCCGCCCAGCCGGCGCTCGCCGGCTATCGGCCCGAGGAGTTCCGCCCCGGCCTGCAGTACCAGAGCGACGAGGAATTGGCCCAGCTTGCCGGCGACATCGGCACGACCATCTTCCACCCCGTGGGCACCTGCCGCATGGGCCGCGCCGACGATCCCGATGCGGTGGTCGATGCCCGGCTGCGCGTGCGGGGCGTGGGCGGTCTGCGCGTGGTGGATGCCAGCGTGATGCCGACCATCACCAGCGGCAACACCAACAGCCCCACCTTGATGATCGCCGAGCAGGCGGCAGCCTGGATCGTCGCAGACGGCGGCCACCGGCGCTGAGTCGCGGAGCCGCAGTTGTCGCCTCGACGACGGTGCCGGACTGTTCGGCGCGCTGGTGAACCCGCGCGGCTGCACAGCGGCCGAAGGTAAACCCCGATGCACCGTCCGACCGTGACTGCCTAAAGTGCGCAGACTCGCGACGGGCGTGCCCGTCTGACGGGGGACCGAGGAGACAAAGCGAAAACCAAGGCGGACTGCGTTCCGTCGCGACCGACAAAGGTCACACAAACACGGCGCGGGCCCATCCGTCTGCGCTTGAAGAGCGTCGGTACCCCCGGCGCTCTTTGTTTTGTGGCATCGCGTTTGTTCACGTACCGCCGCCGTTCGGGCGCGGCGCTTGGGCTACCCTCGCCGCCCGTCCTCCTGCCGCTGCGGCGCCCGCCATGCTCGACCTCGCCATCGTCACGCTGGCCTCGCTGTTCGCCGGTTTCGTCGACGCCATCGTCGGCGGCGGCGGGCTGATCCTGGTGCCGGCGCTGTTCAGCGTGTTCCCGAACGCCGCGCCGGCCACCCTGTTCGGTACCAACAAGGGCGCCGCCGTGTGGGGCACCGCCTGGGCGACCGCGCAGTTCGCGCGCCGCGTCCGGCTGCCCTGGTCCGCCTTGATGCCGGCTGCCGCCGCGGCACTGATCGGCGCCTTCGCCGGGGCGTGGACGGTCACGCAGATCAGCGCCGACGGCCTGCGCCGCGCGCTGCCTTTCGTGTTGCTGGCGGTGCTGGTCTACACGCTCGCCCGCAAGGATCTCGGCCGCAGCCACGCACCGCTCCACCACGGGCGCGCGGAGGCCGGTTGGGCCTCGCTGATCGGCGCGGTGGTCGGCTTCTACGACGGCTTCTTCGGGCCGGGCGCCGGCAGCTTCTTCGTCTTCCTGTTCGTGCGCGCGCTCGGCTACGACTTCC
>NZ_JACDCU010000044.1 GCF_013817365.1 Methylibium sp.
GTTGCGGCCCTCGCTGCAGCCCTGCCTTTTACCGCCTACACGCAGCATGAGACCGGCCCCGCCAAGCCGCCTGTCGTGAACCTCAAGCCGCCGCCTGACTCGGCGACGGTGCGTCCTGCGCAAGACAAGGCCCCGGGGCCGGCACACGAAGGCTCCATGGGTGCGGGCATGGATGCCAACAAAGACGGCAAGCTCAGCCGCGACGAATTCATGCGTCATCACGAAGAGATGTACGACCGCATGAAAAAAGCTCCCGACGGGCAGGTCGACATGAAGGAAATGCGCTCGCACGGCAAGCCCGGCCGTTGAATCGCTGGCGCCCGCTCGCAAGAGCGCTCCGGCACGGCGCAGCGCTCACTTTCCGGTAAGCCAACGCACCGAAGACCCGTTTCCGCGAGCGCATGCTCGTCTGCAAATCGACGGCGCGCCTTCCCTGTGCATCCCGCACGCCCCTTCTGAAGGAAATCGACATGCCCTCCAAGACGCCTTCCAAGACCGTCTCGCAAACCGCGAAGAAACAAGACGCCATCGCGCTGCTGACGGCCGATCACAAGGCCGTGACGGCTTTGTTCAAGCAGTTCGAAGAAGCCAAGGAAAGTGAAGACGACGAGGCCTGCGCAGCGCTCGTGCAGCAGATTTGCAGCGAACTGACGGTTCACGCCACCGTCGAGGAGGAAGTCTTCTATCCCGCGGTGCAGGCCGCGATCGACGACGACGACCTGATGGACGAGGCGGAGGTCGAGCACGCCGGCGCCAAGGATCTGATCGCTCAGCTCGAAGAGATGGAGCCGGGCGATCCGCTCTATGCCGCCAAGGTCAAGGTGCTCAGCGAGTACATCAAGCATCACGTCGGCGAGGAAGAGGGCGAGATGTTCAAGAAGGCCCGCAAGGCCGAGAAGGACGATGGGCTCGACCTGGCTGCGCTGGGCGTGGCCATCCAGGAACGAAAGCAGGCGTTGCAGGCGGAAATGGAAATGGACGAGGACGCGCCCGCCATGGCCAAGACCGGCAAGCCGGCCTGAGAGTCTCGTTCGCCGCAGCCCGAGGCGGGCGTGCAGTGAGGCACCGCTTCACCGCTTCTGAGGACCCGTCATGAGCAATGTGAGAACTGGCCAGGCGCCCGAAGGGCTCTCGCGCGAGGAATTCGGGGCGCGCTTTCGGCAATCTTTCTACGACCCGGCATTCGACGCGGCCGCGGACGCCATCGAGCGGGTCGAGAAGATCGCCTGGGAGGGCTACAGCCAGGCGCGAAAGTCGCCGCGCACCAAGCCTGCCGGGCCGGGCTACGCCGACCCCTCTTATCAGCTCTCCGACGAATGGCGCGCCGCACGCGAACGCCTGGAGCAGGCCGAGGCGCGCCAGAAGAACCCGGGCACGCCGACGCGCGCGCTGGTCATCTGTGGCTCGCCGCGCAACGACGGCAGTTGCCCGGGCGAAATGTCCAAGACCTTCCGACTCAGCAAGCTGACGGTGGAGGTGCTGCAGGGCAGCGGCGTCGAATGCGACCTGCTCGACTTGAGCCTGCTCACTTCGGATTACGGCCGGCGCATTCACCCGTGCAAGGGATGCGTCTCGACTGCCATGCCGCTGTGCCACTGGCCGTGCTCGTGCTATCCGAACCACGAGCTCGACCAGGTGGACGACTGGATGGCCGAAATCTACGAACGATGGACCGCGTCCCACGGTGTGGTCATCGTCACGCCCGTGCATTGGTACCAGACACCGAGCGTACTCAAGCTGATGATCGACCGGCTGGTCTGCGCCGACGGCGGCAACCCCGACCCGAGTTCCACCGGCGGTAAGAAAGCCGACAAGGCCAAAGAGATCGAACTCGCCGGCTGGCCCTACCCGAAGCACTTGGCCGGCCGCGCCTACGGGCTGGTGGTGCATGGTGACGTCGCCGGAATCGAGGGCGTTCGTCGTGGCCTTTCGGACTGGCTCGACTGGATGGGCCTGATCGACGCCGGCGCGCAGGCAAGGCTGGACCGCTTCATCGGCTATTACCAGCCGTATGCGACCAGCCACGACGAGCTCGACCGCGACGAGCCGGTGCAGGAAGAGGTGCGCAACGTCGCGCGCGCACTCGGCCATGTGATGGGCGAGATTCGCGCCGGACGACAGACCGCGCCCGATCTGCTGCTCTCACGCCCTCGACCGAAATGACGGGCAGTGCTTCGCTGCGAGGCCGAAGGGGCGCGGGCTATCTCGAGCTTCAGCGTCCCGGCCGGTTACGCTCTCTGCAATGAGCATTGGAATTTCTGCTCAGCGCCTCTCCCGCAGTGAAAAGCTGTTTGTGACGCACGCTTTCGCACAGAGGTAGTAGGCCTGAGAACACAGGACGGAGATGCCCGCTTCTGCACGCCGCCACATTCGGCGACCCGATCGACATGCGCCTGTTCGGCGAGGGAACTTTCGATGAAGCACCTGTTTGCAATCGCAGCATCTGGCTGCCTTGTCGCGCTTTCGCTCGGTCTGGCGGCGTGCGCAGCGCCGTCATCCGCGGATCGCGCCCCTCAGTCTTTACGCAACGGGACGGTGGCAGACGTGAGGTCGATCCAGGTCGAAGGCGATTACCAGCTCGGCCTCGGCGCGGAGGTGGGCACTTCGGCCGGCGGCCTGGTCGGCAACCAGTCCGGCGGCGCCACGCGACGCGATCTGGTGACGGTGCTGGCCGCCATCGGGGGCGGCCCGTCTCCGGATGAAAAGGAGCGATACACCCAAGCGCGGGAAGGCCAGCGCATCGTCGTGCGGCTGGACAACGGCGTGGGAATTGCGGTCATGCAGGAGGCGGAGCCGGAGCTGCGAGTGGGCGAGCGCGTGCGCATCGAGGGCCGCGGAACGCAGGCGCGGGTGCTGCGCCGGTAAAGAACGGGAAGGAAGGAAATTGCGGGGCGCGGTGGCTGCGCTTGTCAGCGCACAGACGCGGCAACGCGGGTGGCGCACCCTGAGGGTTCGGGATGTCCGCTGAGTGCGAGCGGTGCATCGCCCTTTTCGATACGATTTGAGGAGCCAACCAACCATGATGACCACATCACCTTCGCTGAAGAGCCGCACGGACGCGATGCTCAACGACCTGGGCAATGCCGCCCATCAGGCCGGCGACAGTGTCAGCGCACAGACCGATGCGCTCGAGCGGCGCGTCGGCGCTGCCTGGGCGCAAATGCGCCAGCTCGAGGAAAGCGCTGCCAAACGGGCCCGTCTGGCAGCCGTGAGCACCGACGAATACGTGCACGAGCACCCCTGGCAGATCATCCTTGCCGCGGCCGTGCTGGGTTTCGCTGCCGGCGCCATGATGGGCAGCCGACGCCGCAGCCGCCGCATGCACGTCAGCTGAGCGCCTTGCTCGAGGAGCACCGGCGCGCGCGCCGGTGAAGCGTTTACAGCACCGGCGCGCACGCCGGTGACGCCTGCAGGGCAAGCTTGCTCGTTACGACGTTCGAGCGTCCCGTGTGCCAGATCAAGGCCGCCGCGACTTCGTCGCCGCGGCCTTTTCTCATCGCCCTGCAGATGCTCAGCGAGGTTCTCATCGGCGGCATGCTGGCATCGTTTTCCTTAACGATTGCGACGCCCCAAAGCCTCCGTGTGGTGGCAGGATAGGCGCGCGGAGCGCTGGCATTCGATACCACCGAAAGCCGGTGATCCGGGACAACCCCGAGACGACACTTGTGAAAAGTTGACCGCAGTCAAGTTGCTTCTGCGGCGACAGGACCAGCATTCGTCCACCGGGAGCTCAGTTGAAGCCTCAGGGCACAAAGTACACAGGAGACAGCATGATCAGAGACCTCTTTTCGGCATCCACGAGCCGTCTGGCACGGGCGACCGCGGCTGCATTGATGACCATCACAGCGGCACCGCTGGCGTTCGCATGGGAGCCGACCAAGCCGGTGGAGTTCATCATCCCCGCTGGCACCGGCGGCGGTGCGGACCAGATGGCCAGACTGATCCAAGGCATCGTCCAGAAGCACAAGCTGATGGAGGAGCCGCTCATCGTCATCAACAAGTCGGGCGGCGCCGGTGCCGAAGGCTTCCTGGACGTCAAGGGAGCCAACGGCGACCCGCACAAGATCATCATCACGCTGTCGAACCTGTTCACCACGCCCATGGCGACCGGTGTGCCGTTCAACTGGAAAGACCTCACGCCGGTCGCCATGCTCGCGCTCGACCAGTTCATCCTGTGGACGAACGTCGACGAGCCCTACAAGGACGCCAAGGAATACATCGCCGCCGCCAAGGCTGCAGGTCCCAGCAAGTTCAAGATGGCCGGCACGGGCTCCAAGCAGGAAGACCAGATCATCACGGTCGCGCTCGAGAAGGCCACCGGCACCAAGTTCATCTACGTGCCGTTCAAGGGCGGCGGCGACGTTGCCGTGCAACTCGTGGGCGGCCATGTGAACTCGACGGTCAACAACCCGGCCGAAGCGGTGTCGCAGTGGCGCGCGGGCAAGCTGCGCGCGCAATGCGTGTTCGACAGCGAGCGCATTCCTTTCAAGACCAAGGTCACCGAGACCCAGTCGTGGAACGACATTCCGACCTGCAAGGAAGCCGGTCTGCCGATCGACTACGTCATGCTGCGCGGCATCTTCATGCCAGGAGGCGTCACTGCCGAGCAGACCAAGTACTACGTCGATCTTTTGACCAAGGTTCGCGCGACGCAGGAGTGGAAGGACTACATGGAGCGGGGCGCTTTCAACCCGACCTTCATGGTGGGCGCCGAGTTCACGAAGTGGCTCGAGGCGGCGGAAACCAACCACCGCAACCTGATGACCGAGGCCGGCTTCCTGGCCAAGAAGTAAGAAGCGAAAGGCCTGCACCGCCGCGGGCCCCCGCGGTATCGCCGACGATGCTCGGCGATACCGCGCTCAGTGAGCACTGATCGTCCCCCCCCTTTTCCAAGGCTGCCGGGCTCGTCTAACGACGGTCCGGTCAGCGGCAGCCTTGCAAGTGACATACATCTACGGAGTTCGGTGATGGCGCACGAAGAAGAAGCCAGCGGCGAGATTCGCCGCGGCGTTGCGACCAACGTGGTCGAAGCAGTGGTTGCCGCGATTGTGCTGGTCATTGGCATCGTGGTCGTCGTCCAGAGTCGCGAACTCGGCGCCGGCTGGACGACCGATGGACCCGGGTCCGGATATTTCCCGTTCTACGTCGGCCTGATCGTGGCCCTTTCCAGCGCGTGGCTGCTCTACCAAGCCGTGTTCGGGAAGAACAGGAACACCTCGATCTTCGTCGATACCAAGCAACTCAAGCTCGTGCTGTCGGTGCTGATTCCGGCCATGGTGTATGTGCTGGTCGTGCAGTTCCTCGGGCTGTACGTGGCCTCGGCCATCTACATCGCCCTCTTCATGATCGTGATGGGCAAGTACTCCTGGATGAAGAGCGTCATCGCCGCCGTGGCGATCAACACCTGGTTCTTCCTGATGTTCGAAGTGTGGTTCAAGGTTCCTCTGTTCAAGGGCACGCTCGGGCCCCTGGACTTCCTCGGCTATTGAGCTCGAAGATTCGAATTCACCAAACTAAACGCATATGGACGCATTCGGCTCTTTGATGCAAGGATTCGGGGTCATCCTGACCCCGATGAACATCGGTCTGATGTTCGTGGGAATCATCCTCGGTGTTCTCATCGGTGTGCTGCCCGGCCTGGGCGGCGCCAATGGCGTGGCGATCCTGCTGCCGCTGACGTTCTCGATGTCGCCCACGTCGGCCATCATCATGTTGTCCTGCATCTACTGGGGCGCCTTGTTCGGCGGGGCCATTACCTCCATCCTGTTCAACATACCGGGTGAGCCGTGGTCGGTGGCGACCACCTTCGATGGCTATCCGATGGCCAGCAAGGGCAATGCGGGAGAGGCGCTCACCACCGCGTTCACCTCGTCCTTCGTGGGTGCGTTTATCGCGGTGATCATGATCACCTTCCTGGCGCCTCTGGTGGCCGACTTCGCGTTGCAGTTCGGCTCGCCGGAATTCTTCGCCGTCTATTTACTGACTTTTTGCAGCTTCGTCGGCATGGGCAAGGGCTCGCCGGCCAAGGTTCTGGTGTCGATGGGTTTGGGCTTCGCGCTGGCCAGCGTCGGCATGGACACGATGACCGGTCAGTTGCGCCTGACCTTCGGGCAGCCCGAGTTGATGCGCGGCTTCGACTTCCTCATCGCGGTGATCGGACTCTTCGGCATCGGCGAGATCCTGCTGTCGATGGAAGAAGGACTGAAGTTCTCGGGCAAGAACGCCAAGATCGACCCGAAGGTGGTGCTGGCAACTTGGAAGAAGCTGCCGCAGTACTGGATGCTTTCCCTGCGCAGCAGCGTGGTCGGCATGTGGATGGGCGTTACCCCCGGAGGCGCCACGCCGGCCTCGTTCATGAGTTACGGCTTGGCCAAGAAGATGTCGAAGCGGGGCGACAAGTTCGGCACCGGCGAGATCGAGGGAATCATCGCGCCGGAAACGGCCGCCCACGCCGCCGGCACCGCCGCGCTCCTGCCCATGCTGGCACTCGGCATCCCCGGATCGCCCACGGCCGCGGTGCTGCTCGGCGGCCTGCTGATCTGGGGCCTGCAGCCGGGCCCGCTGATGTTCACGGAACAGAAGGATTTCGTGTGGGGCCTGATCGCCAGCATGTACCTGGGCAACATCGTCGGCCTCATCGTCGTGCTGACCACGGTGCCGCTGTTCGCCTCGATCCTGCGCATTCCGTTCTCCATCATCGCTCCCGTGATCATCACCGTCTGCGCCATCGGCGCCTACACGGTGAACAACGCGATGCTCGACATCTGGTACATGCTCGGCTTCGGCGTGGTCGGCTACGTCTTCAAGAAGCTCGACTTCCCGCTGGCGCCGCTGGTCCTGGCGCTGGTGCTGGGCGACAAGGCGGAAGACTCGTTCCGCCAGGCCATGCTGGTCTCGCAGGGCGATGTGTTGATCATGTGGTCCAACCCGCTGGTCGGCGGCATCACCACGCTGGCACTGACTCTTTTGTTCTGGCCGATCATCGCGAAGGTCAATGCGCTGGTCAGGAAGAAGCCCGCCAAGCAAGACGATCTATCCGTCGAGCAGCCCGTGGATTGACCGAGGAGAAGAAATGCCTGTCATCGCCATGACCCAGGAGATGGGTTCTCTCGCCAAGGACGTGGCGCTCGAACTCGCCGCTTCCCTGAATCTCGCAGTCATGCGCCACGAAGTGATCGAGCACGTGGCCGGCAAGATGAACGTGCCCAAGAGCCTGATCAGCCGGCTGCGCGAAGGCAAGGCCGGGCTGGTGGAGCGCTTCACCTCGGACGAGCGCAGCGTCGCGGTGTACACCGCGGAAGAAATGTTCGCCCTGGCCGACGGTGGCAACGTAGTGCTGCGCGGCTGGGGTGCCACCTGCCTGCTGCGCCCTGTGCCGCACGTGGTGTGCGTGCGGGTGACGCGATCGCTGCGCAAGCGGGTCGAATGGCTGATGGGCGAGCTGCAGACCGACGACGCAGAGTTCGCTGAATCGGAAGTCCGCCGCAGCGACGAGGCGCACGCCTCACGCATGCACGAGCGCTTCGGCGTGCGCTGGGGCGATCCGGTTCTCTACGACTTGGTGCTCAACACCGATCGCGTTTCCGTCGAGAGCTGCGTGGAGCAGATCAGCCGCTTGACGAGCCGGCCGGAGTTCGCCGAGACCACTGATTCCCACGCCCTGCTCGACAACCTGACCTTGCAGGCGCGCGTGCGGGCCGCGCTGAAGGAGCACGCGCCCACGCGTGACATCGACATCACGGTGGAAGCCGGCAATGGCCGGGTCGTTCTGTACGGGATCGTCGTGAATGCGGAGGAGCGAACGCAGGCTAAAAGCGTCGTCGCTGCCGTGTCGGGCGTGGCGGGTGTCGACAACCAGCTGAAGGTGATGGCCCGCTCGAAGCTCTTCACGTCGGGCAGGTAACAGCGACCGGCGAGACCCGCCGGCGCGCCTCAGATCTTTCCGCGCTGCCTCATGCGGCTCAGCGTTTCAGCGGAGAGGTTGAGGTAGGAAGCCAGTTCCTTCTGCGGAATGCGGTCGACCAGTTCCGGGTGCTTGCGCATGAAGCGGTGTACGCGGCCGGGAGCGTCGAGCAGGTGCAGCGTGATGGTATGCGCCATGATTTCGCTCATGCCTTTCATGACGCAATATTCGAATTTCTCCTTGATCGCCGGATGGCGATCAAGGAATTCGCTCCACTCCTTCAGCGGCAGAGTGGCAACCCGCGCCTTGGTCACGCACTGGATGCCGTAGGGCGTTGGCTTGCCCAGCCGCCAGGCGGCATAGCTAGTTTCCATGTCGCGCTCGTCGGCGAAGCGCAGGATCATCTCCTTGCCCTGCGCATTGGCCACCACGCGCTTGAGTATCCCGTCGAGGATGAAGTACTGCGCCATCTCTCGCACGCCCTGGTGCAGCAGGAAGTCGCCCTTCTGGGAATCGACCACGACGAGGTGAGGCTCCAGCTCGCTGCTTTGCGATTCGCTCATCCCATGGAGCACGACGTTCTGCGTGAGCTGAACGCGGATGATGTTTTTTTCGGGATGGTTTTGTACGGCGGACATGGACGCGTCCGGGCGGTTGGGCGCCGCGGAAACCGACTCCTGAAACAAGCCGGATAGATCAAAAATTGACCGAGGTCAAGGGTGAAGCCACGGGCGATTCTTATGATACCTCTGCAGTGCAAACGAGCACCGACGCACCCCCGTTGCAGCCCTATCCGGGCCGCGACTCAGGCCCGATTTCTTTCAGGAGAGAACCCATGTCAGCTGTAGCAGAAAAAGCCGTGACCACAACGGACGAGTCCGTGACGACCGACGGGTTCCATCTGTTGATCGATGCCCTCAAGCTCAACGACATCGACACCATCTTCGGTCTGCCCGGCATCCCCATTACCGACCTGACGCGCATGGCGCAAGTCGAAGGCATGCGGGTCATTTCCTTTCGCCACGAGCAGCATGCCGGCAATGCTGCCGCGGCCGCCGGCTACCTGACACAAAAGCCGGGCATCTGCCTCACCGTGTCGGCGCCGGGCTTCCTGAACGGGCTGACCGCGCTGGCCAACGCCACCGTCAACTGCTTCCCGATGATCCTCATCAGCGGATCGAGCGAGCGCGAGGTCGTCGACCTGCAGCAGGGCGACTACGAAGAGATGGACCAGCTCAACGCCGCCAAGCCGTTTTGCAAGGCGGCCTTTCGCGTGCTGCATGCGCAAGACATCGGCATCGGCGTGGCACGTGCGATCCGCTCGGCCCTGTCGGGCCGTCCGGGCGGCGTCTACCTCGACTTGCCCGCCAAGCTGTTCTCGCAGACGATGGAGGCCGCAGCCGGCCGCAACTCGCTGGTCAAGGTGATCGACGCCGCGCCGCGACAGATCCCGGCGCCCGAGGCGGTCAAGCGCGCGCTCGACGTGCTCAAGAGCGCCAAGCGGCCGCTGATCCTGCTCGGCAAGGGCGCGTCGTACGCGCAGGCCGACGCCGAGATCCGCGCGTTGATCGAAAAGACCGGTATTCCCTACCTTCCGATGTCGATGGCCAAGGGCTTGCTGCCCGACACGCATGCGCAGTCCGCGTCGGCTGCGCGCTCGTACGTGCTGGCCGAAGCCGACGTCGTGGTGCTGGTCGGTGCACGCCTGAACTGGCTGCTCTCGCACGGCAAGGGCAAGACCTGGGGCCAGGACAAGGGTGCGAAGAAGTTCATCCAGATCGACATCGCCCCGACCGAGATCGACAGCAATGTGCCCATCGCGGCACCGCTCATCGGCGACATCGGCTCGTGCGTTTCGGCGCTGCTGGCCGGCGTCGGCAGCAATTGGGCCAAGCCGGATGCGCAGTGGACCGGCGCGATCGCCGAGCGCAAGGACAAGAACCTGACGAAGATGGCGGAGACGCTCGCCAAGACGCCCTCGCCGATGAACTTCCACAGCGCGCTCGCCGTGGTGCGCGACATCGTGAAGGCGAACCCGGAGACGATCGTCGTCAACGAGGGCGCCAACACGCTCGACTTCGCGCGCAGCATCGTCGACATGTACAAGCCGCGCAAGCGCCTGGACTCCGGCACGTGGGGCATCATGGGCATCGGCATGGGCTTCGCCGTCGGTGCCGCAGTCATCACCGGCAAGCCGGTGATCGCCATCGAGGGCGACAGCGCGTTCGGCTTTTCCGGCATGGAGGTCGAGACGATCTGCCGCTACAACCTGCCGGTGTGCGTCGTCGTCTTCAACAACAACGGCATCTACAAGGGCACCGACGTCAACCCGCGCGGCGGCGACGTGGCGCCCACCGTGTTCGTGAAGAACGCGCGCTACGACATGATGATGCAGGCCTTCGGCGGCGTCGGCGCGCACGCCACGACCGCCGACGAGTTGCGCAAGGCAATGCTCGAGGCCGTCGCCTCCGGCAAGCCGACCCTCATCAACGCCGTGATCGACGAAACGGCCGGCACGGAGAGCGGCCGCATCACCAGCCTGAACCCGCAAAGCAAGGCGAACAAGAAGTAAGGTGCGGGCCCTGGAAGCACCCACCACAGTCAACGAAAGATTCCCATGAGCAAAGCACTAGACGGCGTTCGCATTCTCGACTTCACGCACGTGCAGTCCGGCCCTACCTGCACACAGTTGCTGGCCTGGTTCGGCGCCGACGTCATCAAGGTGGAGCGAGCCGGCGAGGGCGACGCCACGCGGGGGCAACTGCGCGACATCCCCGACGTGGACAGCCTGTATTTCACGATGCTCAACCACAACAAGCGCTCGATCACGCTCGACACCAAGAACCCCAAGGGCAAGCAGGTGCTCGACACGCTGATCAAGCAGTGCGACGTGCTGGTCGAGAATTTCGCGCCGGGCGCGTTGGACCGCATGGGCGTGACCTGGGATCACATCCAGAAGCTCAACCCGCGCATGATCGTGGCCTCGGTCAAGGGCTTCGGCCCCGGCAAGTACGAGGACTGCAAGGTCTACGAGAACGTCGCGCAGTGCGCTGGCGGCTCGGCCTCCACGACCGGCTTCGACGACGGCCCGCCGATGGTTACCGGCGCGCAGATCGGCGACAGCGGCACCGGGCTGCACCTGGCCCTGGGCATCGTTGCCGCCCTGTACCAGCGCAACACCACCGGCCGCGGGCAGAAGGTGCTGGCGCCGATGCAGGACGCCGTGCTCAACCTGTGTCGCGTCAAGCTGCGCGACCAGCAGCGCCTGGAGCGCACGGGCACCATGCACGAGTACCCGCAGTACCCGGACGGCGAGTTCGGCGAAGCGGTGCCGCGTGCCGGCAATGCCTCGGGTGGCGGCCAGCCGGGCTGGATTCTCAAGTGCAAGGGTTGGGAGACCGACCCCAATGCCTACATCTACTTCATCACGCAGGCGGCCGTGTGGAAGGCCATCTGCAAGGTGATCGGCCAGGAAGACTGGATCACCGAGCCCGCCTACGCGACGCCGCAGGCGCGGCTGCTGCACCTGAAGCCGATCTTCGCGCGCATCGAACAGTGGACGATGACCAAGACCAAGTTCGAGGCGATGGACATCCTGAACGAGTTCGACATTCCCTGCGGTCCCATCCTTTCGATGAAGGAGATCGCAGAGGACCCGTCGCTGCGCGAGACCGGCACGATCGTCGAGATCGACCATCCCAAGCGCGGCAAGTACCTGACAGTCGGCAACCCGATCAAGATGTCCGACAGCGCGACCGATGTCACCCGTTCGCCGCTCCTCGGCGAGCACACCGAAGAGGTGCTGACCCAGCTCGGCTACAACGCCGACGACATCGCCACGCTGCGCTCCGAGCGCGTGATCTAACCCCCCTGCCGCAAGGCGCCTTGCCCTGCGCGTTACCGCGCGCAGTGGCGGAGCACTGCCCTTCCATCCGCGGCAACAACCACTCCTTACCGAGGAAAGCACCATGAGCAAAGACAAGGCCAAAGTCAGACAAATTCTCGACGCCGTCAAGGCGGCGGGCAGAGATTCGCTCACCGCGCCCGAGGGCAAGCTGGTGTGCGACGCCTACGGCATCGCGGTTCCCCAGGAAGGCGTTGCGGCCAACGCCGCCGAGGCGCAGAAGCTGGCGGCCTCCATGGGCTTTCCGGTGGTGATGAAGATCGTTTCCCCCGACATCCTGCACAAGACGGAAGCCGGCGGCGTGATCGTCGGCGTGAAGACCGCCGACGAAGCGGCCAAGGGCTTCGACACCATCATCGCCAACGCCAAGAAGTACAAGGCCGACGCGCAGATCCTGGGCGTTCAGGTGCAGCAGATGCTCAAGGGTGGCCAGGAGGTCATCATCGGCGCCGTCACCGACGACAGCTTCGGCAAGCTGGTGGCCTTCGGTCTGGGCGGCGTGCTGGTCGAGGTGCTCAAGGACATCACCTTCCGCCTGGCCCCCGCCACGAAGGAAGACGCGTTCTCGATGCTCGACGGCATCCAGGCCGCCGAGATGCTCAAGGGCGTGCGCGGCAGCGACCCGGTCGATCGCGAGGCGCTCGCCAAGCTGATCGTCGGCGTGAGCGAACTGGTCACCGACTTTCCGGAAATCTCGGAGCTGGACCTGAACCCGGTGTTCGCCTCGAAGGACAGCGCCATCGCCGCCGACGTCCGCATCGTGGTCGACTTCGCCCCGAAGCAGCCGCGCCATCGCCCGGCCGAAGCCGACGTGCTGAGCTCGATGAACCGCATCATGCAGCCGAAGTCGGTGGCCGTGATCGGCGCTTCGGCCGAGGACGGCAAGATCGGCAACTCGGTGATGAAGAACCTCATCAACGGCGGCTACAAGGGCAACATCTATCCGGTCCACCCGAAGGCCACCGAGATCCTCGGCTACAAGGCCTTCAAGAGCGTCAAGGACGTTCCGGGCGAAATCGACACCGCAGTGTTCGCGATCCCTGCCAAGTTCGTTGCCGGCGCCCTCATCGAGTGCGGCGAGAAGAAGATCGCCGGCGCGGTGCTCATCCCCTCCGGCTTCGCCGAGACGGGCGAGCACGAGATGCAGGAAGAGCTCGTCAAGATCGGCCGCAAGTACAACATCCGCTTGATGGGGCCGAACATCTACGGCTTCTACTACACGCCGGCCAACCTGTGCGCCACCTTCTGCACGTCCTACGACGTGAAGGGCAGCGCGGCGCTGTCCTCGCAGTCGGGCGGCATCGGCATGGCGATCATCGGCTTCAGCCGCTCGGCCAAGATGGGTGTCTCCGCGATCGTCGGCTTGGGCAACAAGTCGGACATCGACGAGGACGACCTGTTGATCTTCTTCGAGCAGGACCCGAACACCAAGGTCATCGCCCAGCACTGCGAAGACCTGAAGGACGGCCGTGCGTTTGCGGAAGTGGCGCGCCGGGTTTCCAAGAAGAAGCCGGTGATCGTGCTCAAGGCGGGCCGCACCTCGGCCGGCGCCAAGGCCGCCAGTTCGCACACGGGTGCGCTGGCCGGCAACGACAAGATCTACGAGGACGTGTTCAAGCAGGTCGGCGTGATCCGCGCCCGCAGCCTGCGTGATCTGCTCGAGTTCGCCCGGGGCGTGCCGGTGCTGCCGACACCCAAAGGCGAGAACGTGGTCATCATCACCGGCGCCGGTGGTTCGGGCGTGCTGCTGTCGGATGCCTGCGTGGACAACAAGCTGTCGCTGATGCCCATGCCGGAAGACCTGGACACGGCGTTCCGCAAGTTCATCCCGCCCTTCGGCGCCGCCGGGAACCCGGTCGACATCACCGGGGGCGAGCCGCCGCAGACCTACAAGAACACCGTTTTGCTGGGTCTCGAGGATGACCGCATCCACTCGCTGATCCTGGGCTACTGGCACACGATCATCACGCCGCCGATGACCTTCGCGAAGATCATCGTGGAAGCGCGTGACGAGATGCGGGCCAAGGGGATCGAGAAGCCCATCGTGGCGTCGCTGGCCGGCGACGTCCAGGTGGAGGAGGCGGCGCAGTATCTGTACGAGCACGGTATTCCGGCGTATGCGTATTCGACGGAAATACCGGTAGCTGTCCTGGGTGCCAAGTACCAATGGGCGCGAGGGGCCGGCCTGCTCTAAGCGAGCCGAGTCGTTTGGTACTGGGTGAGCGATTACCGTCGCTCACCCCTTTTCGTTGCGCGCAGTAAAAGACAGATCCATAACTTGCAGAAGATGATCTTTATAAAATAGTTTAACTATGAATTATCGAACCGCCGACCTACATTGTTCTTAAGCAGGGCGGTGAGACCGGAGTCCGGTACCCACCGCTACCTCAACAGACAAAGGAGAGCTGGCATGTCGAACGCAACGTCCTTGCAGGGTTTCGGATCCGACGCGGAAGAGATCGAACGCAACGCGTACAACGCCGCGTTTCACGCCTTGGGTCTGCGCTGGTATTGGGATACCGATACCTACAACGAGCTGCAGTCGATCTCCGACGCCAGAGAGCGCGTCAGGATCTACCTGCGCACCCGTCAGACCCACTTGCTGGCGGCGTACGACGCCGACTTCCTGATCAATGCCATAGAGACCAAGAAGGCGGATTGCCGCCAGACCGAGGATTGTTCGGGCCCGGTCGCTTCCCGATATTTCAACTGGGCCGAGGCCCGGGCCGGCGAAGTGGGCGCTTGATCCGCACACAAGGACCGGCATGAACATCCACGAATACCAAGGCAAAGCAATACTGCGCAAGTACGGCGTCGTGACCCCTCAGGGTGTCCCGTGCTTTTCTGCAGACGAGGCCGTGCAGGCGGCGCAAAAGCTGGGCGGAAAACTCTGGGTCGTGAAGGCCCAGATTCATGCCGGCGGCCGCGGCAAGGGCGGTGGCGTCAAGGTAGCGAAATCCATCGAAGAGGTCCGCCAGCACGCCTCTCGGATTCTGGGCATGACCCTCGTGACTCACCAGACGGGCCCCGAAGGGCGCCTGGTGAAGCGGCTTCTGGTCGAGGAGGGGGCCGACATCAAGAAAGAGCTCTATGTCGGCATGGTGGTCGACCGGGCGAGCCAGCGTGTCGCCTTGATGGCCTCCAGCGAAGGCGGCATGGACATCGAGGAAG
>NZ_JACDCU010000345.1 GCF_013817365.1 Methylibium sp.
CGCGACACCGCCGACGAAGCCGCCCTCGCCATGCTCGGGGCGCTACTCGACCCGGAGGTCTTCGACATGAGCGTGTCGGGGCCGGCGCTGCTCGCCTCGGAAGCGACCGCGCTGGTCGAGCAGCTTCGCCCGGGCATCGTCTGCATCGCGGCCCTGCCCCCCGGCGGCGGCGCGCGGGCACGTCTGTTGTGTCTGCGTCTGCACGCCCAGTTCCCCGACCTGCGCATCTTGGTCGGCCGCTGGGCCTCCGGCGGCGAGGTCACGAAGACGCTCGATCAGCTCAAGGCTGCCGGCGCTGCGGACATGGCGACCAGCCTGCAGGAAACCCTACGGCAGATCGAATCATTGCGCCCGCTGCTGAGGGCGGCGCACAGCGAGGGGATCGAGCTTGCTTCCCATGGCGGCGCGCGCGCGACGAAGCCGGTTGCGCCCCTCCGTGCGTGACCGCGGTCGTGCTCCGCATGGCAGCGCGAACTTGCTCTACACGGGTTTGTCGCGCCCATGCTTTCGCGGCAAGCGAGCGGTGAAGGTCGTACCACCGCCCTGCGACGATTGCACCTCGATGGAGCCGCAGTGCGCCTCGGCAATCGCCCGGGCGATGTACAAGCCCAGCCCGAGGCCACCGGCTTGCCTGTGATCTGCGGGACTCTCTTGCTCCTGCGTCAGCGGCTCGAAGATTCGGCGAAGGGCCGATTCCGGGATTCGGGGGCCTTCGTTGTGAACGCCGAGGCTCACGAACTCCGCTTCGCCCCTTGCCAGAATCGTGACCGGCTTGTCCGGCGCGCCATGCCGGATCGCGTTTTCAATCAGGTTGGACAGCATCTGACCGAGCCGAGCCAAATCCCAGCTCCCGGCAAGGTCGCCTTCCAGGCGTAAGCGCAACGTGTGCTCCGGGTGATGCGCCTGCGCCTCCTCGACCATGTCTTGACACGTCACGGTCAAGGCGCCCGGGGTGCGCGCGATCGGCAGCGATTGTCCGAGGCGCGTTCGCGTGACGTCGAGCGGGTCAGACAGCATGTCGCGCAGGCGCATGCCGCTGCGAAGGATGACCGACACGCTCTTGAACTGTCCGCCGGACAGGGCCTCGGAATCCTGCAGGTACTTGGCCGCGTTCAGCACCGCGCTGAGCGGATTTCGCAGGTCATGCCCAAGCACGCCGATGAACAACTCCCGCGAACGGTCGAGTTGCTCCGAATAGAGGCCGACGGATTCACTCAAGGCCTGGTCGACGGCTTCGTTGAAGCGCGTGATTTCGGCAACTGCATCTCGATCGGCGAAGTTCCCCTCCATCTCCCACAGACGAAGCACACTCGCGCGCAGGGCGCGGTACGCCGACACCATGTCGACCAAGCCGAAGCCGTCGCGCTGGCGACCGCTGGCGTGTTCCTCGGCCGGTGTGTCGCCTTTGAGCGGTCGCGGGCCGTGGCCTTTGGACTTCGCATCCTGCTGGTCGGAGCTTTGCGGCTGCGCCATGTCCCGAGCAATGGTTCGCAGGATTTGCTCTGCATGGTCTTGCAGCGTCTCGGTGTCCATGCCGACCGCTTCGGGAATGCCTTTCGCATACTGCTCCCATTCCTGCAGAATCGTTTCCATATTGGAGACGATGAACTCCGCCAACGTCGTTTTCGGCATGCGCGCGCTCCCGTTCAAGGTGTTGTGTAGGCGATGCGGTAGATCACGCCATTGCTGTCGTCCGAAACGAGCAGCGCGCCATCCATCGCAAGTGCCAGGCCGACCGGACGAGCAAAGAAGCGCGTGCGCTCCTCATTGAGAAAGCCCGCAGGCAGTTGCAATTGCCCGGACACCGCGTCGCCGCCCTCGCCCTGGCCGGGCTGGTTGCGCTCGACCTGGGCCGACGCACGCTCTGCCATTTGTTGCGCGATGACGGCGCCGCCCCAACCACCGCAGGCAACGACCGTCAGGGTGGTCATGGTCCAGCCGAATTTCGTGAGCTTCACGCTTGCATCCTTCTTGCGCGGCAAACGGCGCCGATCAGCGGTGAGGCAAAGCGCGATCCCCGACTTTTCCTTTTGCCTGGCGTCGGCAAAAAAGACACCGCCTCGCCGGGTCGAAGGCGAGGCGTTCGAAACAAGGGCGACGGCGCGCCCCGTCGAAGGAGCCTTACATCGCCGCCATGCGGCGCTCCTGTCCGGCGTAGGCGCGGTTGGCGTTCATGCGGCGCTCGGGGCCGGTGTAGCGGCTCATCGAGCCCGCCATGCCACTTTGGGCGGGGCGGCGCGGCGACGATTCGCCGGCAATCTTCTCGACATCGACGTCGGTGCGGCGCACATTGCCTTTGACGGTCTCGGTGCGGTCCGACGATTTCTTGCCCACGCTGACCTCCTCGACCACGCGCGCGGTCTTCGACACCACCGCCTCTTCGCTGGTCTCGCGGACCTCCAGGCTCTTGTCCTTGAAAGCCGTCTGCATCTCCGCCTCGGTGGCCGGGCGGTCCACCTTCGTGCGGGTGACGTCGGCGCGCTCGCTGTGCAGCGACACCTGCTCCTCGACGGGCCTGTCGGTCACGTGCCGGCGCACGCGCACGCCACCCTCTTGCACCGTTCGCTTGCCGACCTTGAGCTCTTCCTCGACCACGTCGAGCTTTTCGCTGGCGCCTTCGCCGGCCATCGGCCGGGTGCTGGCAGGCGGCATGTAGCCGCTGGCCTTCCACTGTTCCACCCGCTCGTCGACATCGACCGCGCCGCAGTCTTCGAGGATCGCGGCGACCTCATCGACGCGGTCTTCATCTGCGACGCTCACCGTCACCACGGCATTGCCGCGGCGCACCGCCTCGGAGTAATGAGCCGCGTCGGGCTCGTCGTCCGAGCCGAACAGGTTCGAGAAGAAGCGACTGATCGCTCCTTCGTGTTCTTCGGGCTCGCTGCTGGTCCGCGAAGCCGCCGGCGTCGATCCGGACTGGCCCGCGCTCACCTGGATGGATTGCTTGGGGATGCCGACGTCTTCCAGCTTCTGAGTTGCCTGTTGCGCTTCGGTGTAGTCGTCGAAGATGCCGACCAATGTGGTGCTGCTCATCAATGTTCCCTTGAAAATAATGCCGTGTCGAAACGGCGGTGCCTCGAATGATTTAGAAGCTTCGTCGGCTGTTAAGACTCAGCCTGTCTTGCCGACGGGTGTGCGGCTGATTTCCACCTCCTCGCTGCGCAAGCTGAAACGCTGTGGCTCGCTTGTTTGCACGGAGCTGCGCCGGGTGATGCGCAATTCTTCCTTGAGCACCAGTTGCCGGGTCACGACCAGGACCTCTTCGTAGACAGGAACGATCGTCACGTCGCCCTCGTGACGCGGTGGCGACGTTTGCTCGACGACGCGGTTGATGCTGACTCTTTCAATCTCCACGTCGTCGCGCCGCAAGGGCATCTCGACGATCTCTTCCCGTTCGACCATCCGCGTGCCGATGCGCACGCGAGCGGTCTCCACGGTCCGTTTGCCGACTTCCAGTTGCTCGGCCACGAGCGCGATGGTCTGGTCCATGGCGCACTCTCAGACCCGCCGCGGCGTGGTCGGCGGCACGGGTTCGTGCATCTCGCGCTGGGCGTCGGCCTTGCCGCCAAGGCCATGTATTCGATTCATGTTGCGTCCATTCAGAGGTGGCCGCAGCCGTCGCTCGGCGATGCAAAGTCGCTGCAGTACGTTGCGGTTGGTTGAGTGCGGCCGACCTCGTTCGAAGCTGCCTCCTGCCGGCACTTGGCGGCAAGCGCTGTGCCCGAGACCGTTGATGCGCCGGGTGCGGCACCACGATTGCCAAGCCCTGCTCATCCACCCAAATTCATCACAACGAAATGAATGTCGCCGTCTGGGCGCTGATCGTCGGCGGCCTCCTCATGTTCATGGCGCTGAGCGGGTCTGCCTTGCGTCACCTTCCGCTCAGCACGGCGATGTTCTATTTGCCCGCCGGCTTGGCCATCGGGCCGCTCGGGTTGGGGCTCGTGCGCTTCGATCCGATCGTCGATGCCCAGCTACTGGAGCATCTGGCCGAGGTCGTGGTGGTCGTCTCGCTGTTCACGGTCGGAATGAAACTGAGCGTCGCTGTCGACGACCGCCGCTGGCTGATGTCGCTGCGGCTGGCGATCGGGTCGATGGTCATCACGGTCGGCTTGATCGCCCTCGTCGCCCTGGCGATCGGGTTGCCGCTCGGCGCGGCAGTGCTGCTCGGCGCCATCCTCGCCCCCACCGACCCGGTGCTTGCATCCGACGTGCAAGTCGCCGATCCGCAAGACCGCAGTCGGCTGCGCATGGCGCTCACCGGAGAAGGTGGCCTGAACGACGGCACGGCTTTCCCGTTCGTGATGCTAGGGCTGGGCCTGCTGGGTCTGCACCCGCTGGGAGACGGGGGCGCGCGCTGGCTCATGGTCGATGTGCTGTGGGCCATCCTGGGTGGGCTGGCCATCGGTGCGGCGCTGGGCACGCTGATGGGCCGGCTCGTCCTTTGGCTGCGCTTGCGACACCAGCAGGCGG
>NZ_JACDCU010000346.1 GCF_013817365.1 Methylibium sp.
GTACCTGGCCGATCGATTCGTGCATCGATGGCCCAGGCGCGGCGAAGCCTTCACGCTGCGCGAGTTCGTCGGCCTTGTTTCGGTCGATGGCAACGCAACTGCCAAGCAGCCGATGGCAGTAGCACCAGCACTTCAGGTGCGCCGCAAGTTCGCCGTTTTGTGACAGCACTCACAAAACCACCGCAAAGACTGAAGAGCCCGATAAGCTCTACTGGTACGACGCGGAAGGAAGCCGTCACGAAGTGAAAGAGAATTATCCAGACATGCGCGCGCCGGTGGAGTAGCCTAGTTTACATGGGGGAATTCGCTCGATTCACAGAAATATCCGCCAGAATTTCGAACACGAGCCGCTGTTGCGCTTATTGTAAACTGGGTTCAAGCGTGTCCGGCGACATACCATGCGCGAAGATGACGCCCAAGCAGCCTGCACCTTCCAGCGGCAGTGCAATGATTTTGCCGGGATGCAAACATCTAACTCATGTTGATACGCGACCAGTAGGGTCTTAGATTTACCTGAGAGGAGCGTCGAAATTACCATGCCTAGAACAGTGAATTGCATAAAACTCGGACGCGAAGCCGAGGGGGTTGATTTGCCGCCGTATCCGGGGGAACTCGGCAATCGGATTTTTGAAAACGTGTCCAAGGAAGCGTGGAAAAGGTGGCTTGAGCATCAGAAGATGCTGGTGAATGAAAACCGGCTTAATCTTGCGGATGCCAACGCGCGAAAATATCTTGCCAGACAAATGGAAGCGCATTTTTTTGGCGCGGGCGCCGAAGTAGCTGCAGGGTATATTAAACCCGGCAGCAAATGAAAACTCATTGACTCGCGAGCAAGACGTTACGCATTGCACAAGGTGATTATTATTCACGGTGACCGGCCTCGCCGGTAATATCCATGTCAAGACTCGATAAATTCACGCCCGTCCCCACGGAAATCAAGCTGCACCAGGTTTCCAGCAAGCTGGAAATCGCATTTGACAACGGCAAACGGTTCGAGTTGCCGTACGAGTTTCTGCGGGTGTCTTCGCCGTCAGCCGAGGTGCGCGGACACGGTCCGGGCCAGGAAGTCCTGCAGGTCGGCAAGAAGAACATCGAAATCAAAGGCATCGAGCCGGTCGGCAACTACGCCGTGCAGCTGACTTTTTCCGATGGTCACGATACCGGCCTTTTTTCGTGGGACTATCTCTATGAGTTGGGCGAGAACCACGCCGAATTGTGGGGTCGTTATATGAGCCGGATGGAGGCCGCGAGCGCTTCGCGCGAACCGCTGGCCGGTGCGGTAGCGCGCCCGAAATCAAAGTGACGATGCGCTAATGAACATCTTGCACGGCAGCACCCGCGCTGCGCAATCTTCTCCGGCCGTCGCTTTCAAGGCCGCGCTCATCAACCCTTACGAACTCGGCCGCCAATCGTTCAACCTGGCCGCGCCCGCGGCACTGCTGAAAGCGGCCGGCTTCGACGTCGTCTGCCTCGACCTTACGCTACAGAAGCTCGATCCCGATGTCTTGCGCGGTGCGGGACTGGTGGCGATTCATCTGGGCATGCACACCGCCACCCGCATCGCCGTTGCTGCGCTGCCCAAGATTCGGGCGCTGGCGCCTTCCGCCCATGTGTGCATGTACGGCCTGTACGCTGCGATGAATGAAGCGTTGCTGCGTGGGCTCGGTGTACAGACGCTGTTGGGCGGCGAATTCGAAACGGGCCTTCTCGCCCTTGCCGGACGCCTGCGCGACGGCGACGACGGCGATGACGGCGCGCAGCGAGAGCCTCTCGTCAATTTTTCACGCGTCGCCTTCGTCACGCCCGACCGAACCGGTCTGCCCAAGCTGGCGCAGTACGCTCACCTGATATTGCCGGACGGCGGCGCCAAGATCACCGGCTTTACCGAGACCACTCGCGGCTGCAAGCACTTGTGCCGCCATTGCCCGGTGGTGCCGGTGTACGAGGGCAAGTTCCGCACCGTGGACAAAGAGGTGGTGTTGGCCGACATCGCGCAGCAAGTCGCGGCGGGTGCTGCGCACATTTCGTTCGGTGATCCGGATTTCTTCAACGGGCCCACGCATGCGCGCAAGGTGCTCGAAGCCATGCACGCGCGCTTTCCGCAACTGACGTTCGATGCCACGATCAAGATTCAGCATCTGCTGAACCACGCTGAACTGTTGCCGGTGCTTCGCGAGTTCGGCTGCCTGTTCGTCACTTCCGCTGTGGAATCGGTGGACGACGGGATCCTCGACCATTTCGACAAGCACCATACCCGCGCGGACTTTGAACGCGCGCTGACGTTGTGTCGCGCGAGCGGCATCTCGCTCGCGCCAACCTTCGTCTCCTTTACGCCGTGGACGACGCTGGACGGCTATCTCGACCTGCTGCGTGAGCTGGTGCGATTGAAACTGCAGGAAGCGGTGCCCGCGGTGCAGCTTTCCATCCGGCTGCTGGTGCCGCAGGGATCGTATTTGTTGCGCCTGCCTGACTTCGTTGATCGGTTGGAACCCTTCGATTCGGAACTGCTGGGCTATCCCTGGCACCATGCCGATCCCTCCGTCGACGCACTGCAAAGAGAAGTGCAGGCCGTGGCGATACGGATGGAGAGCGCGACGCGCGCGGAAGTCTTCGGCGAGATTTGGCGACTCGCCCACGCTGCCGCCGGACGCAAAGAACCGAGTCTCGACGGCGTCGATCCCGGCCCACCCGTGCCCCGATTGTCCGAGCCGTGGTATTGCTGCTCCGAGCCTACGGAACAGCAGCTGCAATCGTTCTGACAATGCCGCGCGTTTTGCTGCTCTTGCCGGCCGCCGGCTATCGCAACGAGGATTTTCTCGCCGCCGCGCAAAAGCTCGGCGCCGAGGTGATAACCGCCGCCGACTACTGCCACCGGCTCGCGCCGCTCATGGGCATGAGCCCGATTTTTTCGTTGCCCTTCGACCAGCCGGAAATCGCCGTCGAACAGGCGCTTGCTGCATTGGGGCGGCGCGTCGACGCCGTGCTGGCGGTGGACGACCACGGACTCGAACTGGCCGCGCTGCTGCGGCAAAAACTCGGGCTTCCAGGCAATCCGTTGCACGCGGTGCGCACCACCCGCGACAAGCTCGCGTTCCGGCGATTGCTCACGACGCACGGGTTCAACTGCCCGCATTTCCAGGCGCCGATCAGCGAAGCCGATGCCCTGGCACTTGCCCCGTCATTGGACTATCCCGTGGTGGTGAAGGCTCGGCGCTTGTCCGCCAGTCGCGGCGTTATCCGTGCCAAAGACGCGGCGTCGTTTGCCCAGGCGGTTGGCCAGGTGCACCGAATCCAGGCTGTCGCCGATCGCGACGCCACGCAACTTGGGCTGATCGTCGAAGCCTTCATCCCTGGCCGCGAATACGCGTTGGAAGGTTTGCTGGAAAACGGTGCATTGCGTGTGCTCGCGTTATTCGACAAGCCCGACCCGCTGGACGGCCCGTATTTCGAGGAAACCATTTACATCACACCGTCGCGCCTACCGACCGACACGCAGGCGGCAATCGCCGCGGAAGTGCAACGCGCGTGCGCGTTGGCGGGGCTGACCGGCGGACCGCTGCATGCGGAAATGCGCGTCAACGATCAAGGCGTCTGGCTTCTGGAAGTGGCGGCGCGCTCCATCGGTGGCCTGTGTGGGCGCGTACTCGATCAGCGCCTCGGACTGTCGCTAGAAGAATTGATCCTGCGGCATGCGCTCAACATGCCGCTGCCGATGTCAGCCAACAGTGATGCGTCCGGAGTGATGATGATTCCGATACCCGAACGCGGCGTCTTTGATGGCGCAACGGGGCTGATGGCGGCGCGCGCGGTGGTGGGTGTCAGCGACATCCGGATCACCGCGCAACCCGGGCAAATGGTTGCACCGCCACCGGAAGGCGAAGGTTATCTCGGCTTCATCTTCTCCCGCGCCGCTGGACCTGAAGCGGCCGAAGCCGCGCTGCGCGCCGCCCACGCCAAGCTCGCCTTCGACATTAAGGCGGCATTGCCGGTGACCCGGGCTTGTGCGCAATGACGGACGATCACGCCAGCCATGGAGGTGGCCGCCGTCCAGGCGCTGCGCCAAGCTCGCGCTCGAGCCGGTCGGCGCCGCCTAACCGGCTTCGCGCAGAACCCTGGCCAGCCGGGGAGACAGCCAACGATCGACGTCATCTCCCACGAGCGGCCGCGGTGGTGGCGCTGTTCGAAGCACCTGGATGACACTCGCCACCGAACGTGCCGACTTTGAGTTGCCAGGGCGAGCGGTCACCAGGATTTCAGCCAGATCAGGTCGACCCCGACTCAGCGCTAACGCGACGAGCTGCCGCTTGATCGACCCGACGAGCGAGCGCGAGGACTGGCCGGCCGCCCTGCGATCTGGCAGGAACTGCTCGACAGCGTCGCGCGACGAAATGCCGTTGTACCAAGCGCGGAGGGATGCGAGTAACGCCGCGTCTGGCCACTCGGTCGGTATCGTCTCGACAGTGGTTACAGG
>NZ_JACDCU010000347.1 GCF_013817365.1 Methylibium sp.
CCTGCTGGGTGGGGAAAGGCATGTCGATGCCCGCTGCCTTGAGTGCCGCGAAGGCCTTTTCCAGGACCGCGTCACGCGAAGTCAGCACGTCGAAGCGACGCGGTGGTTCGATCCACCAGCGCAGGCGGATGTTGACTGTGCTCGGTTAGATCCACCACCAGCACGTCGGGCGGTGGATCCTGCAACACGCCGGGCAGTCCCTGCAGTGTGTCCAGCAGGAGCTTCTTGGCCTGCGCTGGGTTGTCGCCGTAGCCGATGCCGAAGTCGTACTCCAGTCGCCGCGTGTCGCGTGCCGTGTTGACCGTGACCGAATTGGTGGACAGGTCGCCATTGGGGATCACCACCCTGCGGCCGTCGTAGGTCTTGATGAAAGTGGCGCGGGTCTGAATTTCCTCCACCGTGCCTTCGAACTCCTTCATCATGATCTGGTCGCCGATGCGGAAGGGCTCATTGAGCAGCAGCAGGATGCCGGCCAGAAAGTTCTGCAGGATGTCCCGGAAGGCAAAACCGATGGTCATGAAGCCGTTGAGCATCTCTTGCAGGGATTCAGTGGCTTCGCTGATGTCGAGGTTCATGTATGCGCTTTCGAAGCGGCGCTTGGTTCGTCAGCAACATCGGCGCCCTTGCTTGCATCGCCGCGGACGACCCACGCCGAAACCGAACCGCGGCAGGGCACGAGGGGGCAACTGGCATGCCGGCCGCCCGAGAGCGCAACGAGCAAGTGCAGCAAGCATCGGGCCCAGGGCTGCGCGAAACTCACGGCAGCGCCGCGAGCGCGGCGCTGCCGGTGCATAGCGACCGCGAGACCACGACCCTTTTTCCGCCGGAGAACCCCCATGACCGCCTCGATCGTCGAACGCCGCGCCCGCGCCACCGATCGCCAGCGCCTGCAGCTTCTCGAGCGGCCTGAGCGCTGGCTCGAAACGCCGAAGGTAGGCACGTCGCGATTTGCCTATCGGGCGGCCCGCACGACGTGTTGATCAGATGTCTGCCTGTTCGGAAATGGGCATCGTCCACCTCGATGCCGAGATACTTCACCGTCGACTCGAGTTTGGAATGGCCGAGCAGCAACTGCACGGCCCGCAGGCTCTTTGTGCGCCGATAGATCAGCGTCGCCTTGGTTCGCCGCATCGAGTGCGTGCCGTAGTCTGCCGGGAGCTGGCGGTGCACCACACGGTCGAGGCGCTGCTGCGCGGCCGCTCACCTGTCTGATGCCGCCGATGCAGCACCGACGCACCGAACGCGCAACGCGGAGATGCACCGAACACCGGGCACACGGGTCCACGGTAGTGTGCCGGACCCAACCGGCTGCACTGCGCCGCTGGTTTGCACTGGACTGCCGATGAACGAGCTGGTACGCCTCACCGACCGGCGACGCTTCTCCCGCCGCCTGTTTGCGCTGCTCGCCGCGCCCGCGCTGGCGCGGGCGGCGCCGTCCGGTGCGCCGGTGCTGCTCGGCATCGACGGCGAGTTCGGGCTGCAGAACAGCACCTCGGCCCAGGCGATCGAACTGGGCATGCGCGTCGCCGTCGCGCAGATCAACGACAGCGGCGGCGTGCTCGGCGGGCGGCCTTTGCAGATCGTCACCAAGGACCATCGCTCGATCCCGGCACGCGGAATCCGCAACATCAGCGAGTTCGCCGCGATGCCCGAGCTGGTCGCGGTATTCGGCGGGCGTTTCAGCCCCGTGGTCATCGAGCAGTTGCCGGTGCTCACGCGCACCGGGCTGCTGTTCATCGCGGTGTGGTCGGCGGCCGACGTCATCGTCGACAACGACAGCCAGCCGAACTACGTCTTCCGGCTGTCGCTGCGCGACGGTCTGGCGATGCCGTACATGCTCGAATCGGCCAGGCGCCGCGGGCTGCTGCGCGTCGGGCTGCTGCTGACCAACACCGCCTGGGGACGCAGTAACCTGGCGGCCGTCGAGCGCTTCCAGCAGACGCAGAACAGCCCGGCGGTTGTCGGTACCTCCTGGTACAACTGGCAGGAACGCTCGCTGATCGGCCAGTACGGCAAGCTGCGCGAGGCTGGGGCGCAGGCCATCGTGCTGGTCGCCAACGATGACGAGGCGGCACTGCTAGTGCGCGAGATGGCGGCGTTGCCGGCGGCGCAGCGTGTGCCCGTGATCAGCCACTGGGGGGTCACCGGCGGGCGTTTCGTCCAGGAGGCCGGGCCGGCGCTGGCGAAGGTCGATTTTTCGGTGATCCAGACCTTCAGCTTCTTCAACGCCCGCAAGCTGCAGCTCGACCGTTTCATGGCCAGCGCCGCCGCCTTCGGCGTGCGCCGCATCGAAGACATCGATAGCCCGGTCGGCGTGGCCCACGCCTACGACATGACCCACATCCTGGCCAAGGCGATCGACCTCGCGGGCAGCACGCGGCGCGCGGCGGTGCGCGATGCGCTCGAGCGTGTGCCCTCGCACGACGGCCTGGTGCGGCGCTACGCACCGCCGTTCGCGCCGGGCCGGCACGAGGCGCTGGGTGTTGATGACCTGCTGATGGCGCGCTACCGCGCCGACGGCGTACTGGTGCCCGTCGCCCGGTGAGTGCGCTGGCCCGACTGCGACCGACCAGCCTCGCGCAGCGCTTCGCGCTCGCCGCGGCCGGGTTGGCGGCAGCCGCGCTGCTGCTGATCACGCTGGCCTCGTGGCGGCTGATCAGCAGCGAACACGACGAGGCGGTGCGCCAGCTGGCTGCGACCGAGCGGCAATACCGCGCCGAAGCCGTCGGCGACGACCTGAACGCGCTGGCCTCGCGCATGACCGAGATGGCCGAGAGCACGATCCTGGCCACCGGGCTGGTCGACAGCGCCGGGCGCGAGACCTATCTGGCGCCGTTCCTGAACGGCATCCGGCAGATCAGCGGGGTGCCGGTGCAGGTACTGTTCACCGACTTCGAGGGCCAGGAGATCGCCAGCAACGGCGTCGCCCAGTTCGCCGAGGCCGAGCTGCAATGGCTGCGCGTCGAACTGGCCGAAGGCCGGGCCGGCGCGACGGTGTTCAAGTCGGCGCAGGACGCCGGTACGCTGGTCGCGCTCGCGCCGATGCACTATGCGCGAACGACCTCACCCGAAGGCGCGCTGTTCTACAAGGTGTCGCTGGCCGACCTGCGGCTGGGCGACGCGATGACTCTCGAATGGGGCCCGCGTGCCGCGGACGCCATCGACGATGCCGGCGCAGCGACGGTGCCGGTGCCGCCGGTCTTCGAGCCGCTGCACTTTCGCGTGCGCGGCGGGCATGACGCCTCCGCCACCCTCGCCGAGCTGGCGCCGGGCTACCTGAGGATCGCGTTGATCGCGTCGATCCTGTTCGGCACGGTGGTGCTGGTCGGCGCCAAGCTGGCCAGACTGATGACCCGCGACCTCGAGCAGTTGCGTGTCTTCGCGAATCGCTTCGTCGGCAGCGGGCTGGGCGGCGAACGTGCGCCGGTCGGCGGCAGCCTGGAGGTGTCGAGCCTGGCCCATTCGATCAACACCATGCTCGACCGGCTCGGCGAGCAGCACACCACGCTGTCGGCCGAGCGCGAGAAGCTTACTGGGTTGACCGACGCACTGCGTGTCGCCGACCGGCGCAAGGACGATTTCCTGGCGATGCTGGCGCACGAGCTGCGCAACCCGCTGGCGCCGATCACCACCGGTGCCGAACTGCTCAAACGTGTGCCCGGCTCTGATCCGCGGCTGCTGCGCACCACTGCGATCATCGAGCGCCAGGCGCGGCACATGAGGGAGATCCTCGACGACCTCCTTGACGTGTCGCGCGTGACACGCGGGCTGGTCACGCTCGAGCTGGCGCCGCTGCAGCTGGCCGACGTGGTGCGCATGGCGGTCGAACAGGTGCGCCCGCTGGTCGAGCAGTACGGGCACACGCTGCAGGTCGACGTGCCGCCCGGCGTGCTGCAGGTGCGCGGCGACCGGGCGCGGCTGATCCAGGTGCTGAGCAACCTGCTAACCAACGCGGCGAAGTACACCCCCGAGGGCGGGCAGATCACGCTGCTTGTGCAGCCCGACGCCGAGGTGGCCCGCATCGTCGTGCAGGACAACGGCGCCGGCATCGCCGCCGAGCTGATGCCGGAGATCTTCGACCTTTTCTCGCAGGGTTCGCGCACCGTCGAGCGCGCCCAGGGCGGGCTCGGCCTCGGGCTGGCACTGGTCAAGCACCTGGTCGGGCTGCACGGCGGGACGATCGATGCGGCCAGCGACGGCGCCGGGTGCGGTGCGACCTTCACGGTGTGCCTGCCGCGCGACGAGCAGCCCGGCGCAGCGCAGCCGGCCGAGGCTGCGGCGGCACAGCCGCCGGCACAGCGCAGGCTGCGCCTGATGTTGGTCGACGACAACGTCGACGCGGTGCAGAGCATGGCCGCGCTGCTCGAGATCGAGGGCCACGAGGTGCAGGTCGCGCACGACGGCAGCACAGCGCTGGCG